>DASWAT010000064.1:0-87251 GCA_036390995.1 Actinomycetota bacterium
GACTTCGCTTGTCCGAACGGGCAGACGCTGTACCTGATGTCGGTCACGTACTCGGGCATCACGGTCACCGGATCGGCGGGTGACTTCCTCGGCGCCACGCCGGACCCGATCTCGACCGGTCCGATCATGATCCTGGTGTAGGGAGCCGAACCCTGCGCTGATCCATTCGAAAGCGGGGACGCCATGCAGCGTCCCCGCTTTCTACCGTGGGTTGCCCGGCGGGCCCGTCCGGTGTACCCGAACGCCGGTGAGCGGCGCGCTCTGGCCGCCTCTACCGCCGCCCGAACGGGCCGCGGCCTGCTCGGCGGTCGACATGCCGACGACTGATGGGGTGGAAGAGCCGAAGTAGGGCGATCCGCCGATCGATGCGGCTTCCCCGCCGCCCTCCCCCTCGGCGGCGGTCTGGGCCTCGGCACGTTGCCGGCGTTCCTGGACCTCCCCGACGTAATCGGGAACCCGCCGAGCATGCAGACTCTGCCCACCGGTTGCTGGCTCACTGGGCCCGGGCCGGGAAGCTCCTCGGCGGATAGAGAAAGGTACTCCTGGCAGGGGTGGCGGCGCTCGCGCTCATCCTGTCCGCGATCCCGCCGGCCGCCACACCGTCGAGCTATTCCGGCTTCGAGGGGACGACGGCCGTCGACAGCACGTTCGACTGGAACGGCTTCGCCCCGGCCGACGTAGCTGGGAACCGCCCCGACCCGAACCTGAGGAAGCATCCGCTGCCCGCGCGTAGGTCTTTCGGGTGGAGGCCCACCGGCGGGACCGCCACCCCGTAGGCTTGCCGTGTGCGCGCGGCGGTGGTCGGCCACGTCGAGTGGGTGGAGTTCGCCAGGGTCGAGCGCGTGCCCGGACGAGGCGAGATCGAGCACGCCAGCGACTGGTGGGAGGAACCGGCCGGCGGAGGCGCGGTTGCGGCCGTGCAGCTGGCCAAGCTGGCGGGCGGCTGCACCTTCTACACCGCGCTCGGGGACGACTCCGTCGGACGCCGGGCGGAGGAGGCCCTCGAACGGCTCGGCGTGCGCATGGAGGTGGCGTGGCGCGATACGCCCACCCGACGGGCCGTGACGTTCGTCGACCCGGGTGGCGAGCGCACGATCACCACGCTCGGTCCCCGGCTGAACCCCTACGCTGACGACCCGCTTCCCTGGGACGAGCTCGACCAAGCCGACGCGGTGTACTTCACCGCCGGCGACGTCGAGGCCCTCCGGCGAGCCCGGCAGGCCCGCGTGCTCGTCCCCACCACCAGGATCATGGCGCTCCTCGGCGAGGCCGGTGTCCACCTGGACGCGGTGGTGGGGAGCGCCCGGGATCCCTCCGAGCGCTACGAACCGGCCCTGCTCCGCGATCCACCCGGACTGGTGGTCCTCACCGAGGGCGCGGCCGGCGGCCGGTTCCGAGCCTCCGACGGCCGGAGCGGCAGGTACGAACCCGCCGTTCTCCCCGGACCGCTGGTGGACACCTACGGGGGCGGCGACAGCTTCGCCGCCGGGCTCACGTTCGCCCTCGGCGCCGGTTGGGCTCCAGAGGACGCCCTCGCGCTCGCCGCGCGCTGCGGGGCCTGGTGCGTGGCCGGCCGCGGCCCGTACGGCAACCAGCTCACGAGCGGCGAACTCTGAGCGAACGGAACGACGACTCGCGCGCGGCTCGGATCCGCTCGCAGCTCAGGTGAGGTGGCGTGCGTGTCGATGGAACTGGAACGGGCCGGTCCCGGGCTTCCGCCGTGTGCGGCGGACCCGGCCGGAGGAGGTGGACCATGGGCCGTCGCTGCACGTGGTGCGGAACCGAGAGCCCCCAAGACGCACAGGTGTGCCCGTCGTGCGGAGCGCGCCTCACCCCGTTCGAGCGAGAGCCCTCGCCCTCGGGAGCCTGGGCGCAACCCATGCCGCCACCCCCGGCCCGGCCCGGCGCAGCGCCGGCCTCGCCGCCGGCCCCCGGACCCATGCCCGCGGGCGCGTGGCCCCGGATGCCCGCGCCCGAGTGGGCCCCGCCCCCGCCGCGGAAGCAGGGGGCGAGGACGATCTTGGTCGCTGCGGCCGTGCTCGTTGGCGTGCTGGCCGCGGGGCTCGTGATCAAGACGGTCCTGTTCCGGCCGGGGATCGGCTTCCCCGACCAGCTCGCCGGGCTGTCCCGCAACGAGTCCCCGGTCTCGCGACAGGTCACCGACTTCATCGAGAACCTCGCGGACGGGTTCGGCTTCGAGGTGCACGTAGGGCTGTACGGAAGCAGCCAGTTCCAGCCCGAGCTCATGATCGTCGCCTTCGAGCGTGCCGATGCCCCGCCCGGCGCCTTCGACGACTTCGCCTCGGGCTTCACCTCCACGTCAGGCCAGGGCGTGGGCGAGCCCGTACGGGAGCGGCGCGGCGAGGTCGAGTACCAGTGCGCCGCGGTGCAGCCCTCGGCCTCCACCGTGGGGTCGCCACAGACGTTGTGCCAGTGGACCGACCCCGCCACCGGCGGCTTCCTCGCCAGCACGAACCCCGTCGACCCGGGAGCGGCGATCGACCTCGCGGCCGAGGTACACGACGCGGTCGTGAACTGAGGAGGTGGAACGTCGGCCGCCGGTGGCGGGAACCGGCGGCCGGGGACGTCCGTCAGGAGGGCAGGACGACCTGCCCGGTCGCCTTGTCGATCTCGACCTGGATGGGCGCGAGCGGGCGTGGGGCCGGCCCGGCGATGACCTGGGCGTTCTGCGCAGGGTCGTACTCAGCCCCGTGGCAAGGGCAGTAGAGGATGCGCTGCGACTGGTCGTAGCCGACCAGGCATCCAGCGTGGGTGCACACGCGGCTGTAAGCGACCACGTCGTTCTGCCCCAGTCGGACCAGCGCCGCCGGTCCGACGCCCGGGTCGTTGAAGCCGATCGCGCCGCCCACGGGGATGCTGCTGAGCGTCGCGATCGGGGTCCCCTGGGTCGATCCGCCGGATGCCGTCGGACCCTGGGGAGCCTGGGACGGCGAGGACCCACCGCCTCCCGAGCGATGCCCCGACGACGTGCCCCCTCCCGCCCGGAGCGCCTGTGCCGGCTTGCCGGCGAAGGCCGCACCCGCGCTCGCCACGAGGAGGGTGGCGCCGGCCAGCGCCCCGCCTCGGATGAACTCGCGACGCCCCACCTCGCCCGGTGCCGAGGAAGGCCGCCGCCCGGCGGAGGGACCGAAGCCCGCGTGCGAGCGCCGGCGGATCTCGACCAGACCGAGGAGGTACGCGAGCCACGCCACGGCGTACATGGAGTCCGACCCCAGGAAGTACGGATGCACGTGCCACGTGGCGGACAGCGTGAGCGTGAGGTTCACGAGGAACCCGCCGGCGGCGACCGCGAGCGGCGCGATGCCGACCAGGGTCCCCAAGCCGATCGCGATCTCGGCGAACGCGATGGCCAGCCCGGTGAGGACCGGTGCATGGGCCAGCATCCGAAGGATGCCGCCGATCGGGCTCCCCTGCGCGAACGAGACCAGCTGGTTCCCGATGAAGTCGGGCGAGCCGGCGTGGAGGAAGTACGGGTCGGCCATCTTCTGGATCCCGGCGTACACGAACGTGACGCCGAGGAATGCGCGGAGCAGGCGGAGCGACACCGGCTGCTCCCGCCACTCGTCGAGGAGCGGCGAAGCGCCGCGATGGCGGCCCCGGGAGGACGGCGGGGGAGGCAGGAGCTTCTCGGGACGGCGGGCGCGGGTCTTCGTGGCGTTCATGGTGCCCAAGTATCCAGGGGGCGGGTTGGAGCCCGTTTGGCCGAAGGTTTGGATCCGGTTAGAAACGCGGGCCGCGGACGCTTCGGCGCGAGACCATAGGGGCGTGCGACTCCTGCTGGTCGAGGACGACCGGAAGCTCGCCGAGCTGCTCGCCAGCCGGCTGCGCCGGGAGGGCCACGAGGCGGCCACGTGCGCCACCGGGCCCGAGGGGCTCGAGCTGGCCACGTCCGGGGACTTCGACGTCGCGGTGGTGGACGTGATGCTGCCCGGCCTGGACGGGATCTCGCTCACCACCGAGCTCCGGTCCCGGGGGATCCGGCTGCCGGTCCTGATGCTCACGGCACGGGACACGGTGGAGGATCGCGTGACCGGCCTGCGCTCGGGCGCCGACGACTACCTCGTGAAGCCGTTCGCGTTCGCCGAGCTGCTGGCGCGGATCGAGGTGCTGGGCCGCCGGGTAGACGGTGGCGACCGGCTGTCGCACGACGGCGTGGTCCTGGATCCGCAGGCCCGTCGCGTCCGCGTGCACGACCGCGAGATCGAGCTGACGGCCAAAGAGTTCGATCTCCTGGAATGCCTGCTGCGCAACAGCGGGCGCGTGATGACCCGGGTCGAGTTGCTGGAGACCGTGTGGGACTTCGCCATCGAGACGCAGACGAAGGTGGTGGACCTGTACGTCCACTACCTCCGGAAGAAGCTCGGCGACGCCGGTCGCGTGATCCAGACGGTCCGCGGCGTCGGCTACGCGATCGGCCGCTAGGTGTTCCGGTCCCTGCGGGTTCGGATCGCCGCGTCCCACGCGTCGGTGCTGGCGGTCATCCTGCTCGCGCTCGGCGGGGCTGGGCTCCTACTCTTGTCGAGGGACCTCGACCGCGAGGCCACGGCACAGCTCGTGGCGGTCGCGCGCCAGCAGGTGAACCGGATCGAGGAGCTGGGCCGTCCCGTTCCACCGCCCGACTCCGACGTTCCCTCCGCTTCGGCGACGCAGATCGCCGTGTTCACGCCGGGCCGGGTTCCGGTGGGCGAGTCCACCGAGGTCCCGGCGTGGCTCACCCCAGGGGCCTCCCGGCTCCGCGATCTGACGGTCCGGGGCGAACGGGTTCGGGTGGTCACGCTGACGGCGGGCTCGCGAAGCTCGCCGCTTGGGCTGGTGGTGGCGGGCAGGTCCCTCGAGCCCGAAGAGCATCTCCTCCACCGGGTGCGGTTGCTGCTGCTCGTCGGCGGCCTCGTGGCCGTTGGGCTCAGCATGGCTGCCGGGTGGTGGCTGGCGGGCCGTGCGGTCCGTCCGGTGCAAGCCGCGTACGAGGCACAGGCCGGGTTCGCCGCCGACGCGTCCCACGAGCTCCGTACCCCACTCACGTTCATCCGGTCCGGGGTCGAGGTGCTGGCCGAGCGCGATCCCGACCTGGGCCAGCAGGTGCTGTCCGAGATCGACTACCTGACCGGCCTCACCCGGCGCCTCCTGGATCTGGCCCGGGCCGAGGGCGGGACGCTCGTCCTCGAGCGTGCCCCCCTCGACGTCGACGAGGTCTGCCGCTCGGCCGCACGCCGGAGCCGAGCCGCGTCGGGCACGCATCTCACGCTGGAGGGCAGCGTGCTTCCGGCCATCGGTGACCGTGTGGCCCTGGAGGCCGCCCTCGACGCCGTGCTCGAGAACGTGGGGGTCCACGGCGGGAAGAAGGCCACGATGCGCTGGGAGATGACCGATGACCGTGCCGTGGTCTCGGTCGCGGATCGCGGGCCGGGGCTCCCGCCCACCCTCACGGCCCGGGCGTTCGAGCGGTTCGCGAGGGCGGATCCCAGCCGGACCCGCAGCACGGGCGGCGCAGGGTTGGGGCTCGCGGTGGCGTTGGCCCTGATCGAGGCGCAGGGCGGACGGATGTGGCTCGAGCCCACTCCCGGTGGCGGCCTCACCGCGAAGATCGCCCTTCCCATCGCCTGACCCGTCTCCGGGGCGGTCTGGCTCGCCGTCCGTTCGCTGCCGTAGGCTCCGGCCGTGGACGTCGCCTCGTTCCTGCAGCGCCACCCGCCGTTCGACGCGCTCGACGCGACCGATCTGGCCCGGGTGGTGAGCTCGGTGCAGATCGCGCACTTCGCCCCGGGAACCCCGATCCTCCAGCAGGGCGGCGAGCCGGCGCGCTCCCTCTACGTGATCCGCAAGGGCGCGGTGGAGATCCTCGACGACGGACGGCTCCTCGACCTCATGAGCGAGGGGGAGGCGTTCGGCGCCTGGTCGTTGCTCGGCGGATTCGGACCCACCACCACCGTCCGCGCGCACGAGGACACCCTCTGCTACCTGATCCCGGGCGAGGTCGCCACCGAGGTCCTGGGGACGCGGCCGGGCCTCGCGTTCGTCATGGGCAACCTCCGGCGG
The DNA here is from genome assembly GCA_036390995.1 of Actinomycetota bacterium. Lineage (GTDB taxonomy): Bacteria > Actinomycetota > UBA4738 > UBA4738 > HRBIN12 > DASQQQ01. The sequence continues at coordinate 6,058 of DASWAT010000064.1, forward strand.
CGGATCGAACGGGTCGACGAACGCCTGCGCGGCGAGACCTCCACCCAGCAGTACCGGCCGGTCGGCTCGCTGATCCGGCGGCCCCCCATCACGTGCGACCCCGGCACGACCGTTGCCGACGCCGCTCGGCTCATGGCGCGGGAGCGGATCTCCTGTCTGCTCGTGCCGACCCCTGAGGGCTGGGGCATCCTCACCGACCGGGACCTGCGCTCGAAGGTCGTCGCCGAGCGCCGCGACCCGTCGGCCACCAGGGTGGAAGAGGTCATGTCCCATCCGGCCGTGACCGTTCCTCCCGACGCGGTGGCCGGCGAGGTGCTGCTGCAGATGCTGGACGGCGGATTCCACCATTTCCCGGTACGGGCCGAGGGCGGAGGTCTCCTCGGGGTGATCACCGACACCGACCTGATGGGCTTGGGCCGGGACACCCCGTTCGCGCTGAGAAGCACGATCGAGCGGGCGCACGACGACGAGGAGGTGGCCCGCGCTGGCCGGGAGATCCCGGCGGTCGTGGCAACGCTCATCGAGTCGGGAACCGACCCCGTGGAAGCCGGCCACGTGGTCGCCCTGACGATCGATGCCCTCACCCGCCGGTTGCTGGAGCTCGGCACGGCCAGGCTGGGAGACCCGCCCGCCCCGTGGGCCTGGCTGGCACTCGGCTCCGCGGCCCGCCAAGAGCAGGCGTTGCGCACCGATCAGGACCATGCCCTGGCCTACGATCCGGGGGATCGCCCCCTCGAGGAGGTCGACCGGTACTTCGCGGCGCTCGCGGAGTTCGTGACCGGTGGGCTCGAACGGGCCGGGATCCCTCGGTGCGAGGGAAAGGCCATGGCGACCAACGACGTGCTCCGCACCTCGCTCGCCGGTTGGGACCGGCAGCTGCACGCCTGGATGGAGGACCCCGGGCTCATGGGAAGCGTGTTCCTGTCGATCGTGTTCGACTACCGGCGCGTCGCCGGGCCGCTCGGCGCCACCGCAACCTTGGACCGGACGATCGCGTTGGCTCCCGCGTATCCGCTCTTCCTCCGGCACCTGGCCCGGCGCGGCCTGGACCTGCATCCCCCCACGGGGTTCCTCCGCGACCTCGTGGTGGAGTCCCGTGGGGAGCACGCCGGCACGCTCGACGTGAAGCACGGCGGCATCACGATCGTGGGGAACCTAGCCCGCTTCTGGGCGATCCGGGCGGGCATCACGGAGAAGCGGACGATCGGGCGTCTGCAAGCCGCCGGGGCGGCGGGTGCCTTCGATGCCGAGACCCGCGACCAGCTGGTCGAGGCGTTCCGGTTCTTGTGGGGCATCCGCCTCCAGCACCACGTCGCCCGGACTCGGGCCGGCGAGGACCCAGACGACTTCGTCGACCCGCGCGAGCTGGGGCCGGTGGCCCGTCGCGGGCTGAAGGAGGCCTTCCGCGTGATCGCGCGTGCGCAGCGGGCGCTCGCGCTGGAGCTCGGCGTCCCCCCGCGCTGAGCGGCTCGCTCAGGCGTCGTCGGAGGCGGGAGCCGGCTCGGCGCCGATCGCGTGATACCCGCCGTCCACGTGGACGAGCTCCCCGCTGATCCCCCGTGCACCGTCCGAGAGGAGGAACGCGATGGCATCGGCCACGGGGCTCGGGTCGCCCACGTCCCAGCCCAGCGGGGCGCGCTCGTGCCACCGGTCGGCGAGGGACTGGAAGCCGGGGATGCCCTTGCCCGCCACGGTCCGCAGCGGACCCGCCGAGACCACGTTCACGCGGATGCCGAACGGCCCGAGGTCCCGGGCGAGATAGCGGGTCACCGACTCGAGCCCGGCCTTCGCCACACCCATCCAGTCGTACACCGGCCAGGCCACGCGCGCATCGAAGTCGAGCGAGACGATGCCGCCGCCGTGCTGCTTCATCAACGGGAGCAGCCCGACGGCGATCGCCTTCAGCGAGAAGGCGCTCGTGTGCAGGGCGGTCGCCACGCTCTCCCACGGCGTGTGCAGGAAGTTGCCGCCGAGGGCGTCCTGTGGAGCGAACGCGATCGCATGGAGGAAACCATCCAGGCGGCCCCATCGCGCAGCGAGCACGTCGTGCACCGCCCGGATATGGTCGTCGTCGTTCGCGTCGAGCTCCAACACGTCCACGGGCGGATCCATCCGCTTGGCCAGCCGCTCGGTGATGCTCATCGCCCTGCCGAACGAGGTGAGCACGATCTGGGCCCCTTCCCGTTGGGCGGCCTGGGCTGCCGCGTAGGCGATGCTCTCGCGCGTCAGCACCCCGGTGATCAGCAGCTTCTTGCCCTGCAGCAGCATCGGCTCCCCCTCGTGAACGGCATCCGATGCTACCGACGACCGGCTCCGGCCGCACGCGTATACGCTTCGGCCCGGATGGACCTGCGCACGCTGTCGAAGGTCGACCTGCACCGTCACCTGGAGGGCGCCGTCCGCCTCCAGACGGTGCTCGACCTCTACCGGGAGGCCGGCGAGTCCCTCGATGCCGCGACGCCGGAGGAGCTCGCGCCTCGGGCGCAGGTCCTGCGCCCGATGGGGAGCCTGGCCGAGGTGCTCGCCTTCTTCGAGATCGTGCAGGGAGCCTTCCGCACGTACGAGGGGGTCGAACGGATCGCGTTCGAGGCCGTGGAGGATCTCGCCGCGGACGGCGTCCGGTTGGCCGAGTTGCGATTCTCCCCCGACTTCCTGTGCCGTCCGCACGGCCTCGACTGGGATCGCGCGATGGCGGCGATCCTCTCGGGGATCGAGCGGGCCGCGGCGACGCACGACGTCGCGGTCGGCCTCATCGCGATCGTCACCCGGTCCTACGGCATGGGGTCCGCGCGGCGGACGGTCGCGTTCGCGCTCCGCCATCGCGAGCACCTGGTGGGGTTCGATCTCGCCGACGACGAGGCGAACCACCCGCCGGCGATGTACGTGGAGGTCCTTGCGCCGCTCCGCGATGCGGGCCTGCCGCTCACGGCGCACTACGGCGAGGCCGCCGGACCCGAGTACCCCCGCGCGGCCGTCGAGCTGCTCGGCGTCCGCCGCCTGGGGCACGGCGTGAGCGTCGCGAGCGATCCCGTGGTCACCGCGCTGGTGATCGACCGAGGGGTGGCTCTGGAGATGTGCCCGACCTCGAACCACCGCACGAACGCCGTCCCGAGCCTGCAGGAGCACCCGGCGCTCCGCCTGCTCCACCAAGGCGTGCGCGTCACCTTGAACACGGACGATCCCGGCCTGTTCGGGATCGACCTCACCCACGAGCTCGAGATCGCGACCGGCATCCTCGGCTTCGGGAGCTCCGACCTTCGTCGCGTCACCGAGCATGCCCTCGAGGCGAGCTTCCTCGATCCGCGCGTGAAGGCCGACGTTCGAAGGCGCCATCTCGCTTGGCTCGAAGAGGCCTGAACGCGCCGGGCTCCGGCACGGTCCGGAGAGGGTCGTTCGCCCCTAATGGCCGGTCCGACGGCACGTCTACCGTGGCCCTCGAGAGGAGGCCCGCGTGCCGAAGGTCGACCTCAAGCGATCGATGCGACGGCTCTACTTCCCCCCGGCCGGACAGCCCGTGCTCGTCGACGTCCCCGAGCTCGCGTTCCTCATGGTGGACGGGCGGGGCGACCCGAACGAGAAGGCCTACGGCGAGGCGGTGGAGGCGCTGTTCTCAGTCTCGTTCGCGCTGAAGTTCACGATCAAGCGCCTCGACCCCGAGGACGACTACACGGTGATGCCGCTGGAGTCGGTGTGGTGGACGAAGGAGCGCGATCCGTTCGACTTCGACAACCGCGCCGGGTGGCGGTGGACGGCGATGATCGTCCAGCCGCTGAGCGTCACGGACTCGCTCGTGGAGCGCGCGGTGGCGGACGCCGTGGCGAAGCACCGGTTCCCCGCCCTGAAGAAGCTGCGGTTCGAGCGGTTCCGCGAAGGCTTGGCCGCGCAGCTCATGCACGTTGGGCCGTACACGGAGGAGCTCCCGACGATCGAGAAGCTCCACGCGTTCATCGCCGAGCACGACTACCCCGTCCGCGGCAAGCATCACGAGATCTACCTGTCCGACCCACGCCGCTGCGCACCCCCACGGATGAAGACGGTGATCCGGCAGCCGGTCGGCCTCTGATCGCTCCCGCTACGGGGGATCGGCGATCCTCGTCAACGCGCTCCACTCGCCCTCGGTGAGGAGCGGGAACGTGTAGAAGCTCGCGCCGACGACGCCGCTACTGCGAACCGCGCGCACGAACCCCCTCGTCTCCGCCGGCGTGGCGTCGCCGGCGATCCCGCCGATCACGTTGATCGGCACGGCCGGGTCGGCGGCGCCGATGCGGATCGCGTCCACACAGCCCATCGTGTAGGCGCGGACCGCCTGCGGACCGGAGACCCGCCATGTGAAGTAGGTCATGGGCAGGATGACGTCGTAGAGCGAGGCGAGCTGCTGGTACGGGAACCCCGGCCAGTACGACGGGTTCGCCCGCATGCCGAGCGGCGACGGGATGACGGCCCCCAGCGGATACGCCGCGCCGACGGCCTCGCGGAGCCGCGTGGAGAGCTCCAGCAGCCGTACCGTCCGCGCGGCGACGTCCTTCACCCGGGAGGATTCGATGTCCAGCGCGAACGAGTCGAAGGCGTTGCCCCTCGGGGTGCGGAACCGGACGGCCTCGAGGACCCGCCGGAGATCGCGGTTCGGGTGGGCGAACCCCGGCAGGTACCAGGCGACCACAGACAGACCCGCCTCGTGCGCCGCGTCGAGGAACGCGGCGACCCCTTCGGGGAACACCAGCGCGGAAGGCCGGCTGAAGTTCGATGTCTGCAGGAACAGCGTTCGGATGCCTCGGGCCCTCATCGCGGCAACCGTTGCGGACGGGTCGGCCCAGGCCGACCCGTCGTAGAGGTCCACCCACGTTCCGAGGCCCCGGTAGGCCCCGATGTCGGCGACCGGCCCCTGCCGCGCGTCGCTCTGCACCCCGTCGCCGGCCAGCGCGGCCAGCACGGAGAGCAGCGCGAGGACGAGGAGAACCCCGGCGGCGCGCCGAAGCGTGCGCTCCCGAAGCGGGGGCAGCGCCATGATCTCCAGCGTACGCGCGGCCCCCTCGGACGGCGACCCGCCGCCTCGCTAGGATGGCTACCGCCGTTTCGTGGGAGGGAACGAGTATGGAGGGCGCCGACGCGGTCCGGGACTTCGTGGACCGGTACTGGGAACACCTGATGGAGCTCGACCCCACCCTGGGGACGATGGTCGGCGACGAGCGGTTCGACGACCGGCTGCCCGACCCCAGCCAGGACGGCCGGGCCCGGCGCGAGGCCGTGCATCGAGAGGCGCTCCGCGCGCTCGCGGGTCTGGATCACACGGTGGAGGACGTCGCGCTGCGCACATCGCTCGACATGGCCGAGGCCATCTCGACCCGCGAGCTGGCCTCGATCGATCATCGCTTGGACCGCCTGTGGGCGGTGAGCCATTTCTGGGGACCGGCGCAGCTGCTCGGTGAGCTCGGCGCGATGCAGCGGGCCGATACCCCCCAGCGCCTCGAGCGGTACCTCGCCCGGCTCGCCGCGACCCCCGCCTTCTACCGCGCGGTGAGCGACGTCGCCCGCGAGGGCGTCGCCACGGGTGTGGTCGCCCCCCGCGTGGTGGCCGAGCGGACCGTGGCACAGATCGAGCGGCTCCTCGCCACGCCGGTCGAGGGGTCGCCGGCGCTCGGGCCCGTGCCCCCGCAGGACGCGGCGGGTCGGGAGCGCGTGGCGGCCGTGCTCAGGGACTCGGCGATGCCCGCGCTCGAGGAGTACCTGTCCGTCCTGCGTGAGTACGTTCCGCACGCGACCGAGACGATCGGCCTGTCCGCCCTCCCCGGCGGCGAGGCCATGTACCGGGCCGAGATCCTCTCCTGGACCACGCTCCCGCTGGAGGCGCAGAAGGTCCACGACCTCGGGCTCGAGGACCTGGAGCGGATCCAGGAGGAGCGCCGGCTCTGCGCCGACCGGCTTGGGTACGCGAGCCCGGAGGCGGCGACCGCCGGCCTGGCGAGCGAAGGCAACACCTTCGCCTCGAAGGACGAGCTGAAGGCGGTGGCCGAGGAGCAGGTCCGGCGGGGCCGGGAGGCCGCGCCTGCGGCCTTCGGACGCATGCCGCGGGACGACTGCCAGGTCCGACTGGTGGAGGAGTTCCGGGAGGCGGACATGGCCTTCGCCTTCTACCAGCCCCCCTCCGAGGACGGATCCCGACCAGGCATCTACTACGTGAACGGCTACGACCTGCCGAGCCGCCCTCGGCACCACCTGGCCACCACCACCTACCACGAGGCCATCCCCGGCCACCACTTCCAGATCGCCATCGAGCAGGAGATGGAGGGGCGGCCGGCCCTCCGGCGGTTCGGCGGGCTCATGGCCGGCAGCGCGTTCGCGGAGGGTTGGGGGCTGTACAGCGAGCGGCTGGCCGACGAGCTGGGCCTGTTCCTGGACGAACGGGAGCGGCTGGGCATGCTCGACGCGCAGGCCCAACGGGCCGCGCGGCTCATCGTCGACACCGGGATCCACGCGCTCGGATGGTCGCGCGAGCGCGCCATCACCCAGCTCGAGGAGGCCGGCGTCCCGCACACCGACGCCGCCATCGAGGCCGATCGCTACATCACGCTTCCCGGCCAGGCCCTCACCTACAAGATCGGTCAGTTCGAGATCGAGCAGCGGCGGGCGGAGGCCGCCAAGCGCGAAGGCGCATCCTTCTCGCTGTCCACCTTCCACGACCGGCTGCTCGCGCTCGGCTCCTTGCCGCTACCCGCCCTCCGCCGCGAGCTCCAGGCGTAGACGCCCGGCCGAAGGGCCCCGTCGCGGCAGGCCCACCGTCACTCATCGGCCCACATCACGTCTGGGAACGTGAAGCCGAGGGACGGTGAGGCCATGGAGACAGCGCGGATCCTCGTAGGACTCCCCCGGGAGACGTTCCCGGGCGAGTGGCGGGTGGCTCTGGTCCCGGCGGCCCTTCCGGTCCTCGCCAAAGCGCGGATGGACGTGATCATCGAGCACGGCGCGGGTGAGGCCGCGGGGTTCCCGGACGAGGCCTACGTGAAGAACGGAGGGAAGACCGGCACACGCGACGACGTGTTCGAGGCGGACGTGGTTGTCCAGGTGCGCACGTGCGGCGCCAACCCCGACGCCGGACGCGACGACATCCAGCGCTTCCATCCCGACCACGTGATCGTGGGGATGGCGGATCCGCTCGTGTGCCCGCTCGGGGTCGAGCAGGCGGCCGAGCAGAAAGTCATCGCGTTCGCGCTGGACTTCATGCCGCGCATCACGCGGGCGCAGGCGATGGACGTACTGTCCTCGCAGGCCACGATCGTCGGCTACAAGGCGGTGCTGCTTGCCGCGGAACGGCTGCCCAAGCTGTTCCCCATGCTCACCACCGCGGCGGGCACGGTTCCTCCGGCGCAGGTGTTCGTGATCGGCGCCGGCGTCGCCGGCCTCCAGGCCATCGCCACGGCCCGTCGCCTCGGCGCAGTGGTCCAGGGCTACGACGTCCGGCCGGCCGCCCAGGAGGACATCGAGAGCCTCGGGGGACGGGCCGTGCTGCTGCCTCTCCAGCCGGGCGACGCCGAGGACCACAGCGGGTACGCGAAGGAGCTCGGCGAAGCGTTCTACCGGCGTCAGCAGGAGCTCATGACGCAGGTCGTGGCGAGCTCGGACGTCGTCATCACCACCGCCCTGATCCCCGGGAAGAAGGCCCCCGTCCTCATCACGGCGGAGGCCGTCGCCGGGATGCAGCCGGGATCCGTGATCGTGGACTGCGCCGCCGAACGCGGCGGCAACTGCGAGCTGACTCGTGCGAACAAGCGCGTCGTGACCGAGAACCGGGTCACGATCCTGGGCCCGACGAACCTGCCGTCGTCGATCCCGTACGTCGCCAGCCAGATGTACTCGAAGAACGTCACCTCGTTCCTGACCCACGTTTTCAAGGACGGAACCCTCGATATCGACCTCGAGGACGAGATCGTGAAGGGCACGCTCGTCACCCGGGGCGGCGAGATCGTCCACAAGCGGGTGCGCGAGTCGCTCGCGGAGGTGGGCCATGACGCCTCAGCTTGAGGTCTCGCTCTTCATCTTCTTCCTGGCCTCGTTCCTCGGCTACGCCGTGATCACGAGGGTGCCCGGCCTGCTCCACACCCCGCTGATGTCGCTCACGAACGCCCTGTCCGCGATCTCCATCGTGGGATCGTTGATCCTGGCCGGAGCGGGCGAGAGCACGATGGCGACGGTGTTCGGCTCCGTCGCGGTCTTCGCGTCCTTCACGAACATCGTGTCCGGGTTCCTGCTCACCGACCGGATGCTGGGGATGTTCAAACGGCGGGAGGCGCCGAAGAAGCCACCGGCGGCCACGGGGGCGAGGTCGTGAACGATGTCATGAACGACACCATCATCCCCCTTGCCTATCTGTTCGCGGCCGCGTGCTTCGTCCTGGCGCTGAAGTGGCTGTCGCATCCGACCACCGCGCGCCGCGGGGTCCGGGTCGGCGAGGTCGGCATGTTCGTGGCCATCCTGTCGACGTTGTTCAAGTTCCAGATCATCGAATACCAGTGGATCGTGGTCGCCCTGGTGCTCGGGGCGATCCTGGGCATCCCGCTCGGCCTCGTGCCGATGACCGCGGTCCCCCAGCGGACGGCGCTGTCCCACGCATTCGGCGCGCTCGCTGCCGGCGTGGTCGGCACTGCGGAGTACTACCTGCGCAAGCCGGACCTGGACACGTCCACCCTGGTCGCGCTGGGCTTGGAGGTCGTCCTGGGGTTCCTAACCTTCACCGGCTCGCTCATCGCCGCCGGCAAGCTCCAGGGGATCGTGCGCGACCGGCCGTGGGTCTACAAGGGCCAGAACATCGTCAACCTGGCCGTCCTGGCCTTGGCCTTGGCCATGGTCGGCATCCTCGTCTATGACCCGGCCCGAGCCGTGTTGTTCCCGTTCATCATCGGCCTCTCGCTGATCTTCGGCGTGATGCTCGTGATCCGGATCGGCGGCGCCGACATGCCGACCGTGATCTCCCTGCTGAACAGCTACGCGGGCCTGTCGGCCGCGATGATGGGCTTCGTCCTCGACAACAAGCTGCTGATCATCGCCGGCGCGCTCGACGGATCGAGCGGTCTGGTCCTGTCGATCATCATGTGCCGGGCGATGAACCGCTCGTTCACGAACGTGCTGTTCGGCGGGTTCGGCGCGGAGCAGACGGTCGGCGCCATCGAGCAACGGCCGGTCCGCAGCGTCGATCCCGAGGAGACGGCGTTCCTGCTCGACATGGCCCAGACCGTCGCGATCATCCCCGGATACGGCATGGCGGCCGCGCAGGCGCAGCACAAGGTTCGGGAGCTATCGGACGCGTTGCTCCGGCGGGGCATCGACGTGAAGTTCGCGATCCACCCGGTCGCCGGGCGGATGCCGGGTCACATGAACGTCCTGCTGGCCGAGGCCAGCGTCCCGTACGATCTGCTGTACGACCTCGAAAGCATCAACCCCGAGCTCCCACAGACCGACGTGGTGCTGGTCGTCGGGGCCAACGACGTGGTCAACCCGACCGCGCGCACGGACGAGCACAGCCCGATCTTCGGGATGCCGATCCTGGACGCCGACAAGGCCGCGTCGGTGATCGTGGTCAAGAGGTCCATGCGCTCGGGCTTCGCCGGCGTGGACAACGAGCTGTTCTACCTGGACAAGACCCAGATGCTCTTCGGCGACGCCAAGCAGGTGATCGGCGAAGTCGTCGACGAGCTCTCCAGACTGCCCGCAAGGGAGGTGGCCGCGGTATGACGATGACGGAGGAACGCATGCGGACCCTCGAGCACGAGTGGATCGCCGCCCTAGGCACTGGACGGCCGGCGGCGGTTCCCGTCCGGGGAGTCGCGCTCCTCGAGCATCCGCTGTTGAACAAGGACGCCGCGTTCACCGACAACGAGCGCGACGTCTTCGGGCTGCACGGTCTGCTGCCCGTGCGGGTCCGCACGATCGAGGAGCAGGTGCAGGTCGAGGTGGAGAAGATCCGCCGTAAGAGCGACCCGCTGGAGGAGTTCATCGGCCTGGCGGCGCTCCAGGATCGGAATGAGACCCTCTTCTACCGGGTCCTCATCGAACACCTCGAGGAGTTCCTGCCGATCGTCTACACGCCGGTGGTCGGGCAGGCGTGCCAGATGTACAGCCACATCCTGCGGCGCCCCCGCGGTCTGTGGTTGACGCCCGACGACATCGACCGGATCCCCGAGCTGCTGCGCAACGCCCGGCACGAGGACGTGCGGCTGATCGTGGTCACCGACAACGAGCGGATCTTGGGCCTGGGCGACCAGGGCGCCGGCGGCATGGGCATCCCCGTGGGGAAGCTCGCGCTGTACACGGCCGGCGCCGGCATCTACCCGGCCCTCACCTTGCCCGTGTCGCTCGACGTCGGCACCGACAACGAGGAGCTGCTGGACGACCCGTACTACCTCGGCTACAGGCAGAAGCGCCTCCGGGGCGAGCGGTACGACGCGTTCATCGAGGCCTTCGTCGAAGGCGTGCTCGAGGTCTTCCCCCATGCGATCCTGCAGTGGGAAGACTTCAAGCAGCACAACGCGATCCGGCTCCTGGACCGGTACCGCCATCGCATCACGAGCTTCAACGACGACATCCAGGGAACCTCTGCCGTCGTGCTGGCAGGGATCCTCGCGGCGCTGAAGCTCCTCGGCGAGCCCATCGGGGCCCAGCGGTTCGTGTTCCTCGGGGCCGGCGCCGCCGGCATCGGCATCGCTAGGCTCGTCCGGGCGGCCATGCACCGCGACGGCGTGCCGGGGGACGACGTCCGTCGGGCCATCGTGCAGCTCGACTCGCAGGGACTCACGTTCGAGGACCGGGTGCCGCTGGATGAGGACAAGCGCGAGTTCGCGCTCTCCCGGAAGGATCTGGAGCACCTCGGGTTCGAGAAGTCGGAGCGGTACAGCCTGGAGACGGTGATCCGTCAGGTGAAGCCGACGATGCTGATCGGTACCAGCGGAACGCCCGGCAGCTTCACGGAGGCGGCCATCCGCGAGATGGCCAAGCACGTGAAGACGCCGGTGATCTTCCCGCTGTCGAACCCGACGTCGAAATCCGAGGCGATCCCCGCGGACCTCATCGCGTGGACCGAGGGGCGTGCCGTGGTCGCCACGGGAAGCCCCTTCGATCCGGTCGAGTTCGAGGGCCGGACCCACGTCATCGGCCAGGCGAACAACGCGTTCGTGTTCCCGGGCATCGGCCTAGGGGCGATCGTCGCCCAGGTCCGTGAGATCACCGACGAGATGTTCCTCGCGGCGGCCGACGCCCTGGCCGAGATGGTCTCGGCCGAGCGCATGGAGCAGGGGTCCCTGTACCCGAGCCAGGCGGAGCTCCGCACGGTGTCCCGGGAGATCGCGAGGCGCATCGTCTGCCAGGCACGGGACTGCGGCATCGGTCGCGCGTTCCAGGAGTCCGAGGTCGACGAGGCCGTGGACGCGATGGTGTGGCATCCCGCCTACGTCCCGTACCGGCCCATCGGCTGACCGAACACGTGCCGCCCCGGCGGGGCCCGCGCCCGCCGGGGCGGCCACCTTCGTCGAACCCACCGCACTAGTCTGTACCAGACTAGTACCCTCCTCCGCCGACCGGCGCCGGGCGCGCGATCAGCCCAGCGTGCGGCCCTCGCACTCGCGGATCCATCCCGCGAGCGAGGCCATGATCCGGATCCCGACCTCGGGCTCGCGCCGCAGGAGCCGGTGGAACTCGGTCCGGCGGATCCGCACGGCATCGAGCGACGTCTCCGCCGTGACCGTCGCCGAGCGAGGCCCCCCGTCGAGGAGCGCCAGCTCGCCGAACGAGTCGCCCGGTCCGAGCGTCCGAAGCGTCCGGTCGGAGCCGCCGCGGGTCACGCGGGCGCTCCCGTCGAGGATGGCGAAGAAGGCCGTGCCCTGGGTTCCCTCCTCGACGACCACGTGACCGGGCGCGTACCAGACCTCTTCGGCGAGCGCGGCGATCCGCCGCAGGTCGCGCTGGGAGAGCCCGGCGAACAGGCGGACGCGGGAGAGCACGCGGGCACCGGAGCCCCTCCGCGCCTTCCGGAGCGACTGGACCGAGCCCACCGAGGGGCCCATCTTCGGCTTCGGCCGCATCTGGCCGCTCATGACGGCCACCATATCGGGGGACGCATCGACCACCAACCCACCGGTCCGGTTGACGGCCCCGATCCGTCGCGCCACAGTTCGGTCGCGACCGCCCGCAACCCCGAGGAGGGCTCCGACATGGACAGGATCGTCGATCGCGAACGCCTCGGCTCGCTCATGGAACGCGAGGAGGCGCGCTTCCTCGCCGAGCACGCGAGGTCGGGCGAGCTGTTCGAACGCGGCAAGCGGCACCTCCTGGCCGGCGTCCCGATGCCGTGGATGAGCGAGTGGGCGGGCCCCTACCCCGTGTTCGTCGCCGAGGCCGAGGGGGCGCGCTTCACCGACGTCGACGGCCACGAGTACGTGGACTTCTGCCTCGGCGACACCGGCGCCATGACCGGCCACGCGCCGAAGGAGGCCGTGGCGGCCATCGCGGAACAGGCTGCGAAGGGCATCACGCTCATGCTGCCGTCCGAGGACTCGCTGTGGGTGGGGCAGGAGATGGCCCGTCGGTTCGGCCTGCCGTTCTGGCAGTTCTGCCTCACCGCCACCGACGCGAACCGGTTCACCCTCCGCCTGGCGCGCGCCATCACCGGCCGGCCGAAGATCCTCGTGTACTCGTGGTGCTACCACGGGTCCGTCGACGAGACGATCGCCGTGGCGGAGGCCGGGACCACGATCGCGCGGCCCGGCAACATCGGACCGGCCGTCGATCCGGCCGTGACGACCCGCGCCGTCGAGTTCAATGACGTCGCGGCGCTCGAGGAGGCCCTGGCGCACGAGGACGTCGCGTGCGTCCTGGCCGAGCCGGCCCTCACGAACATCGGCATCGTGCTGCCCGAGCCCGGCTACCACGACACCCTCCGCGAGCTCACCCGCACGCACGGCACCTACCTCGTGATCGACGAAACCCACACGATCTGCGCCGGCCCCGGCGGCGCCACGAAGGCCTGGGGACTGGAGCCCGATTTCGTGACGATCGGCAAGCCGCTCGCGAGCGGGGTCCCGGCCGCCTGTTACGGCATGAGCGAGGAGGCGGCCGAGAAGGCGAACGCGTACATGCGGACCCTTCCGACCACCGACGTCGGCGGCGTGGGCGGCACGCTCTCGGGCAACGCGCTGTCGCTGGCCGCGATGCGGGCCACGCTCGAGCACGTCCTCACGGACGAAGCGTTCGAGCGGATGATCGGGCTCGGGGCGCGCTGGACCGACGGGGTGAAGGCGGCGATCGAGCGGCGCGGGCTCCCGTGGGAGGTGCAGCGCCTGGGCTGCCGTGCCGAGTACTGGTTCTGCCCTTCGCCACCGCGCACCGGCGGCGAGGCGGCCGAGTCCGACGACCACGAGCTGGCCAGGTTCACGCACCTGTACGCGCTGAACCGAGGGATCCTCCTCACGCCGTTCCACAACATGGCGCTGATGTCGCCGGCCACCACGGCCGAGGACGTGGACCGGCACTCGGCCGTCTTCGACGAGATGTGCGGGGAGCTGACCGGTTGATGGAGATCGAGGGGTAGACCGTCCCTCCGGCGGCGGTCCGGGCGGCCCGTCGCGGCCGAGGGCGCGACGAGCAGACTGAGATCGGTCGAGGCGGGAGGCGCGATGGAGGACAAGGAGATCCACTGGCAGGAGATCCGGGTCACCAGCGACCAGCTGGTCGGCACCGTCAAACAGCTCGTCCACGAGGGGAACGTCCGCCGGATCATCCTGAAGAACGAGGAAGGTCACACGTTCCTGGAGATCCCGCTCACCGTCGGCGTCGCGGGGGCGATCCTGCTGCCGATCTGGGCCGCGCTCGGCGCGATCGCCGCGCTGGTGAGCGGGTTCACGATCGTCGTGGAGAAGGTCGAGCCGGCCGCGGACGAGAACCAGGACGAGCACTTCGCCCACGCCACCTGAGCCGCGCCGGGCCGTTCAGTCGGCGCGCAGGATGAGGACGGCCTTGCCGTCGACGCGCCGGTCGAGCAGCGCGCGGATGGCCGCAGCCGCGTCGGTCCAGTCCGCTCGGAGCGCGACGTCGATCCGCAGCTCGCCGGAGGCCGCGAGCCCAGCCAGGTATCCGAGCTCGCGGCTCCCGATCCGGCCGTTCGAGAGCAGCCACGTCACGAAGAACCCCTCGATCCTCGGCGCGCCTTTCCGATAGAGGACCCGCGGGTCCAGCGATGTCGCTTCGTTCGACGAGTTCCCGAATGACACCAGCAACCCCTCCGGCGCCAGAGCCGAGACACCCGCGGCGAACGACGCGCCGCCGACCGACTCGAGGATCAGGTCGAAGACCGGCCCTTCCGGCTCGAACCCCACCACCACCTCGTCGGCGCCGAGCTCGGCCAGACCGGCGCCCCGCTCCGGGCGGCCCACGATCGCCGTGACGTGCGCGCCGGCGCGATGGGCGAGCTGGATGGCGAACCGGCCCACCCCCCCGGCCGCCCCGGTGATCGCCACGCGCGAGCCGAACAGCGACCCCCGCAGGGCAAGCGTCCCCAGCGCCGTGAGCCCGGCCACCGGGAGCGTCGAGGCGACGTCGAAGCCGAGCTCGCCGGGGATCTCGGCCAGGTGGTCGGTGCGCACCGCCGCGAGCTCGGCCCACGATCCTCCATCCACCCATCCCACCACGCGGGTGCCGGATGCGGGGCCGCTGCCGTCGGCGGCCTCGCGGACGATCACGCCGGACAGGTCCCAGCCGGGCCGCCAGCCGTCCGCAGCCGCGCCGAGCGCCGAGCACTCGCCCCGGTTCAGAGAGACGGCGCGGACCTCCACGACCGCCTCGTCCTGGTGAGGCTCCGGCTCGGGCACGTCGCGGAGCTCGATGCCGCTCTCCGCCGCGGGCGAGGCAACCAGCGCACGCATCATGACTCCACTCTAGAGGGAGGCGAAACTCACGTGGCCTCGATCGACCCGATGTCATCCGCCGACAGCCGGATCTGCGCCGCGGCCAGGTTCTCCTCGAGATGCGAGACACGGGAAGTGCCGGGGATCGGCAGCATCACCGACGAGCGCGCCAGCAGCCAGGCCAGAGCCACCTGCGCCGGCGTCGCGCCGTGTGCCTGCGCCACGCGGTCGAGCGCGGTGCCGGGGCGGGCGAGCTTGCCGACGTCGAGCGGGGACCACGGGAGGAACGCGATCTCCTCGGCCTCGCAGACGTCGAGGACCCCGTCGGAACGCCGGTTCCGCAGGTTGTACAGGTTCTGGACGCTCGCCACCGGGAAGAACCGCTGGGCCAGTCGGAGCTGCTCGACGGTCACCTCGGACAGACCGATGTGGCGGATCTTCCCTTCGTCCTGCAGCTCGCGGACGGTTGCGAGCTGGTCCTCGGCAGGGACCTTCGGATCGATCCGGTGGAGTTGGTACAGGTCGATCCGGTCCAGGCGAAGGCGCTTCAACGAGCCCTCGCACGCCTCGCGGAGGTACTCGGGGCGGCCGTCCTCCTCCCAGCGGTCGGGGCCGGGGCGCTGGAACCCCCCCTTCGTCGCGATCACGAGGTCCGCCGGGTAGGGGTGCAACGCCTCGGCGATGAGCTCCTCGCTCACGTCCGGGCCGTAGGAGTCGGCGGTGTCGATCAGGTTCACGCCGAGCTCGACCGCCCGCCGGAGGACCCGGATGCTCTCGACGCGATCCTTCGGCGGACCCCAGATCCCCTTGCCGGTGACGCGCATGGCCCCGAACCCGAGCCGGTTGACCGTGAGCTCCCCGCCCATCGCGAACGAACCCGACGCGGACGCGTGCATGCGGCTCCTTCCTTCGCGGACGGCTCTACCGTGCCCGTTGCTGCTCCGGCCTAGGCCGCGTCGGCCTCGGGCTCGGCGGCGCCGTCCGTCGAGAGCGCGACGGCGAGGACCTCGTCGACCGTCCCGGCTGCGTGGAACGCGATCTCCTCGCGAACCTTCTCCGGGACGTCGTCCAGGTCGCCCTCGTTCCGCTTCGGCAGGACGACCTCCTTCAGGCCGGCTCGGTGGGCGGCCAGCACCTTCTGCTTCACGCCCCCGATCGGCAGCACGCGACCCTGGAGCGTCACCTCGCCGGTCATGCCGACGATGCTCCGCACCGGTCGTCCGGTGAGCAGGCTCACGAGCGCCGTGGTCATCGTGACACCGGCGGAGGGCCCGTCCTTCGGCACCGCGCCGGCCGGCACGTGCACGTGGAACCGCCCCGTCAGGTCGCTCGGCGCGATGCCCAACTCCTGCGCGTGCGATCGGACGTACGAGAGGGCGATCTCGGCCGACTCCTTCATCACGTCGCCGAGCTGGCCGGTGAGCGTGAGGCCGGGCTCGCCATCCATCCGGGTGGCCTCGATGAAGAGGACGTCGCCCCCCGTGCCCGTCACGGCCAGGCCGGTGGCCACGCCCGGCACGCTGGTACGTTCCGCGGCCTCGAAGAAGAACCTCGGACGACCCAGATACCCACGGACGTCGCCGGCGTCCACGCGCACCGGCGGCGTGACGCCCCCGGACGCAAGCCTCGTCGCGACCTTCCGCAGCACCTTGCCGAGCTCCCGCTCGAGGTTCCGGACGCCGGCCTCGCGCGTGTAGTCAGCGACGACCTGCCGGATGGCATCGTCGGTCAGCTCGACCTCGTCCGGCTCCAAGCCGTTGCGCTCGACCTGCCTGCGCAGCAGGTGATCGCGGGCGATGGCCACCTTCTCGTCCTCCGTGTAGCCGTCGAGCCGGATGACCTCCATCCGGTCGAGCAGCGGGCCGGGGATCGTCTCGGAGACGTTCGCGGTCGAGATGAACAGCACCTCGGACAGGTCGAGGTCGACCTCGAGGTAGTGGTCCCGGAACGTGTGGTTCTGCGCCGGGTCGAGGACCTCGAGCAGGGCGCTCGAGGGGTCGCCCCGCCAGTCGGCGCCGACCTTGTCCACCTCATCCAGCATCATGACCGGGTTCTTCGTGCCGGCCTCCTTCAGCGCCCGCACGATGCGGCCGGGCAGCGCACCGACGTACGTGCGCCGGTGGCCGCGGATCTCGGCCTCGTCGTGGATCCCCCCCAGCGAGATCCGGACGAACTTCCGTCCGAGGGCGCGGGCCACGGACTCGCCGAGCGAGGTCTTGCCCACGCCCGGCGGGCCGACGAGCGTGAGGATGGCCCCGGAGCCCCGGCCGGTGGCCGGGCCCAGACCTCGCTCCTCCCGGAGCTTGCGCACGGCCAGGTACTCGACGATCCGGTCCTTCACGTCGTCCAGACCCGTGTGGTCCTCGTCGAGGATCCGCCGGGCGTCGGCGATGTCGAGGTTGTCCTCGGTCCGGACGTTCCACGGGATCTCGGTCATCCAGTCGAGGTAGGTCCGGATCCAGCCGTACTCGGGCGACTGCTCGGAGGTCCGCTCGAGCCGGCCGAGCTCACGCTCGGCCTCTCGCCGCGCCCCCTCGGGCATGTCCGCATCCTCGATCTTCTTCCGGTACTCCTCGACGACGTTCTCCTCCGAGTCCTCGCCGAGCTCCTTGCGGATGGCCTCCATCTGCTGGCGCAGGAGGTACTCGCGCTGGGTCTTCTCCATGCCCTCGCGGACGTCGCTACGGATCTTGTCCTTCAGCTCGACCTCGGCCAGGATCTCCTTCGTCCAAGCCAGGACCTTCTCCAGCCGCTGCTCGACGTCGAGCGTCTCGAGGATCTCGACCTTCCGCTCGAACGAGAGGTCGGGCGAGTACCCGGAGGTGTCGGCCATCGCGCCCGGATCCTGGATGCCGCGGAGGAACTCGGCCACCTGGGGCACCCCGCGGGTCTCCACGAGCGCCTCGATCGTGGCCCGGTACTGACGGGCCAGCTCTCGCGCGCGCTCGGTGGTCTCCTCGGGATCCGGCCGGGCCTCGATCTGCACCCACGTGGCGTCGCCGGTCCCGGCCACGCCGGTGCCGACGACGGCCCGGTACAGCCCACGGATCACGAGAGCCTCCAGGCCGGACTGGAGCCGGCCCACGTCCTCCACCTTCGCCACCGTGCCGATCCGCGCGTAGCGTGAGCCCACGCGTGGCACCAGGAGCAGCTCGCCGCCAGACGACTCGCTCGCGGCCACCGCCCGGCGGGCCTCGTCGGACTCCACAGTGAGCGTGACGACCATCCCGGGCAGCACCACGCCGGTGGTCAGGGGTAGGAGGGGTAGGACCTGGGTATCGAGGATCGCCATGTCGTTTCCTTCTCTTCTCGCGCTTCCGGAAGCCGCGGATGCGGCCTCGCACCTGCAACAACGGGAGCGCCGTCGTGCCTATTCCGGAATTGTAAGTGCGATTACATGAAGTTCGGGCGCCGCCCGGACCGGTGCGAGGCGGCTGCGAAGGGCAGGAAACCGGAAGCCCGGCAGGGGGTCCCTGCATCTATCCTGACCACATGAGCGAGCCCGGGGTTGCGCGGGCGTTCTTCGGATCCCTCGCCGAGCGGATCGACGAACGGCTGTTCGGCGTCCGGGAGCCGCTCAGGCTCATCCTGGTGGGGATCGTCACCGGCTCGCACGTCCTCATCGACGACGTCCCCGGCACCGGGAAGACCACCCTGGTTCGGATGCTGTCCGCCCTCATGGGACTCTCGTTCCAGCGGGTCCAGTTCACGCCGGACCTCATGCCCACCGACATCACCGGCACGTCGATCCTGAACCTGAAGACGCAGGAGTTCGAGTTCCGACCGGGACCCGTCTTCACGCAGGTCCTGCTGGCCGACGAGATCAACCGCGCCACCCCGAAGACCCAGGCGGCCTTGCTCGAGGCGATGCAGGAGCGACAGGTCACGGTGGACGGCGCCACCCATCCGCTGCCCCAGCCGTTCTTCGTCCTGGCCACGCAGAACCCGGTGGAGCTGGAGGGGACGTTCCCGCTGCCAGAGGCCCAGCTGGACCGGTTCCTGCTGCGGGTGAAGCTCGGGTACCCGGGCGAGCGGGACGAGGAACGGATCCTCACCACGCCTCCGGAGCAGCGGATGCTCCCCGACCGGCCGCTGCCCGACGTGCCGGACCTCCTCACCCTGGCGAAGGTCGTGGGCACGGTGCGGATGGAGCACGAGGTGCGCACGTACGTCATCGCGCTGGCCAGGGCCACCCGCGACCACCCGGAGCTCGCGGTCGGCGTGAGCCCCCGGGCCGTGGAGCAGATGGGCGACGCCGCCCGGGCCTTGGCCCTGCTCGACGGCCGGGAGTACGTCCTGCCCGACGACGTGAAGCAGCTTGCGCCGCCCGTGTTCGGCCACCGGCTGGTCCTCACCACCGACGCCCGGATCCGCGACCGCCAGCCCGAGGAGGTGCTGGCCGAGGTCCTCCGCTCGGTCCCGGTGCCCACGGAGTACCGGGAGGACTGACACGGACACGGCGGACCGGCGCGGGATCGCGCTGTCGGTCGCGATCGTCCTCGCGCTCGCCGCCACGGCCTGGGGCGAGCTCACCGTCCTGCTGTGGGCGGCGGCCGTCGGGGGCCTGGCCACCGCGCTGTCGCTGTGGGCCCGCGCGGCATGGAACCGCGTGGAGGTCGAGGTTGCCTTCGAACCGACTCGAGCGTTCCTCGGCGAGGACGTGTGGCTGCGCGTGTGGATCCGAAACGGCAAGCGGCTGCCCCTGCCGATCGTCCGCGTGGTGGCGAGGTTCCCGCCCGGCCTGCTGCAGGAGCCCTCACCGGACCCGACGGCGCTCCGGGGCCACCGGCGCCGGATGTCGATCGCCGGGCGCACCGACGTCACCCTCCGGCTCCCCGTGGTCACCACCGAGCGCGGCGAGTTCTGGCTGGAGGGAGTGGAGATCGAGCTGTCCGACCCGTTCGACCTCACCCCCGTGGGGCAGGAGGTCTTCCCCGACCGGCCCCTGCTGGTCATGCCGGAGCCGCGGGTCCTGGTCCCGCTGACGCTCCGGCGGCGACTGCCGTTCGGCCGGCCGGCCCCCGCGGCTCGGCTTTTCGAGGACCGAGAGCACTTCGCCGGGGTCCGCACGTACGAGCCCGGGGACCCGATGCACCACGTCCACTGGAAGCTCACCGCGCACGCCGGCGAGCTGCTCACGAAGCGGTACGAGCCCACCCGTTCCGCCGAGGTCCTCTTCGCGGTCGACGTCGCGCACGGCGAGCCCTTCTGGTACGCGGTGGACCCGCCGACCGCCGAGGAGACGATCGGGTGGACCAGCTTCCTGGCCCGGCAGGCCATCGCGGCGGGGTGGCGGATCGGCCTGGTGGCGAACACGCACCTGAAGCGGGGGCGCGGTCCGCTCCGCGTCCGGGCCTCGTCCGCGCGGGGGCACGAGGCCGCCCTGTTCGCGGCGCTCGCCCGGATGCCGAACCAGCCCACGAACGACCTCGGGCCGGTCCTGCGCGAGGTCGGGCGCCACCTGCCCGGGCGGACCACGATCGTGGTCGTCTCCCCCCGGCCGGGGCCGGCCCTGCAGCACGAGATGGAAGTCCTGCGCCGCAAGGGATCCGAGGTCGTGCTCCTGTCGCCTCCCGGCCGCGAGTGGCCCGAGCCGGAGAGCGTCCGGTGATCCGCGCCCGGTCCGTTCCCCGCCCCACCACGCGAGAGCTCCGCGCCTGCGGGCTCGCGGCCCTCGCCGAGGCCGGCCTCATCTACCTACCGGCCCACATGATCATGAGCCAGGCAGGCAACCTCGGGGTGAGCGTGAACGCGCTCGCCTTGCCCTTCGTCGTGCTGTTCGTCGGGGGAGCCCTGCTCGTCTGCCTGTTGCGGGATCGCCCGGGCGTGCCGACCGGCGCCGGCCTGGTCGCGGTGGCGCTCGGCCTGTACCTGGGCCGGGGCGACGTGAACCGAGAGGTGTTCGCCGTGGCCGTGACGCTGCTCGTGGCGATCCGGGTGGTCACGCTCGGCCTGCGGGACTGGCGGGAGCCGATCTTCGCGTCGATCGGATGGGGCGCTGCGGCCCTGGCGGTGGAGGTGGTCGTCTCGACCGGGCCCCAGCAGAACTGGAAGCCGCTCCTCGTGCTCTTCGTCCCGGTCTTCTTCCTCGCCTCGCTGGCCAGCCGGGCCACGATCGTGTGGACCGCGGACCTGTCCGGGGCGCTGTCCGAGGAGACCCGAGCGGGATGGGTCCGGCGCGCGCTCCTGCTGATCGGCGCGCTGGCCGGGGCGATGGTGGCGGCGGCGGCCTTGGGGATCCGGGGCGGCGTCCTGGACCGCCTGGGCGGCCTCATCACGCCCGTCGCGAACGCCGTTGCCTATGCCCTGGCGTTCGTGATGGCCCAGCTGGCCCGGCCGGTCTTCTGGCTGATCGACCGCCTGAACGTGGACCCGGAGAAGGTCCGGAGCTTCTTCGACCGTCTCCAGGAGCGGACGACGAACATCCGGCACTCCCCCCAGCCCTCGGGCCCTTCGCTCGTGCAGCGGATCCTCGGCCTCGTGGCGTTCGCGGCCATCGTGTGGCTGCTGGTCGCGGTGATCCGCAGGCTCCGCGCGAACGTTCAAGAGTACGACTCCGTGCGAGCGCAGCTCGGGACGGTGAGCAGCGCGCCGATCCCGAGCGAGGAGGCGCCGCCGGGGCGCAGGAAGCCGTTCCGTCACGAGCCGCCCGCGGACGTCGTGCGCCGCTGGTACGCGGAGACGCTCACGCTCCTGCACGGCAGGGACGTCGACAAGGAGCCGGCCCTCACGCCGGCCGAGTTCGTGCCGGAGGTGGCGGCCGCCTTCCCCGCGTGTGCGACGAGCTTCGAGGCTCTCACCCACGCCTACGAGGACGTCCGCTACGGCCACCGCACGATCCCGCGTCCGGACCTGGCGCGAGTGGAGGCCCACCACCGCGAGGTGGTGCGCATCGTGAGTGCGAAGGAGTAGTTCGCCGCGAGGGCAAGGGCCGGGTAGCATGCCCGGACGGGCGCCGCCGGGCACGAGGGGAGAGACGATGACCGACTCGGCGATCGAGGCCGAGGGGATCCGCAAGAGCTTCGGGACGGTCCGCGCGCTCGACGGCGTGGACCTGCGCGTCGAGCGCGGTACGGTCCTCGGCCTGCTCGGACCGAACGGCGCCGGCAAGACCACGATGGTGCGGATCCTCACGACCCTGCTCCGCCCGGACGAGGGCCAAGCCACGGTCGTCGGGCACGACGTCGTGCGCGACGCCGAGGCCCTCCGACACCAGATCGGGCTGGCCGGCCAGTCGGCGGCGATCGACGAGAACCTGACCGGGCTCGAGAACATCGAGATGGTGGGCCGCCTCTACCACCTGCCCGCCGCGGAGGCCCGGCGGCGCGCCGAGCAGCTGCTCGACCGATTCGAGCTCACAGGGGCGGCGAACCGCACGGCGAAGACCTACTCGGGCGGGATGCGCCGGCGCCTCGACCTCGGGGCCAGCCTGGTCGGTCGTCCCCAGGTCCTGTTCCTGGACGAGCCCACCACCGGGTTGGACCCCCGCAGCCGCATCGGCATGTGGGACGTCATCCGCGAGCTGGTCCACGACGGCACCACGCTGCTACTGACCACCCAGTACCTGGAGGAGGCGGATCGTCTGGCCGACGTCATCGTCGTGATCGACGGCGGCAAGGTGATCGCGGAGGGAACCGCGGACGAGCTCAAGACGCGGGTGGGGGGCGAGGTCCTGGCCCTCCGCGTCGCGGATCGGTCGCGCACGGCGGAGGCGGCCGGCCAGGTGCTCGGCCTCGGGCCCGGAGGCGGCCAGGTGGACAACAACACCGGCGAGATCACGGTCCCCGTGGGAGCGGATGGACCGGGCGTGCTGACGGAGGCCGTTCGGCGGCTGGACGCCGCCGGCATCCGGCTGGCCGACATCGGCCTTCGCCGGCCGACGCTCGACGACGTGTTCCTGGCCCTCACCGGCCACGTCGCCGAGGATCAGGCCGAGCCAGAGGCGGCCGCCGGCCGGCGGGGACGGAGGGGACGATGAGCACGACGACCACCAGGACAGCGGCGCCGCTGAAGGGCAGGCTGCGCTACGCCGTCGCCGACGGCTACACGCTCACGAAGCGCAACCTGCTGACGTACATCCGCAAACCCGACCTGCTGGTGTTCTCCACGATCCAGCCGGTGATGTTCGTGCTGCTGTTCGTCTACGTGTTCGGCGGCGCGCTGAAGCGCACGCTGCCGCCCACGATCCCGTACGTGGACTTCCTGATGCCGGGCATCTTCATCCAGACCGCCATCTTCAGCGCGCTGCAGACGGGCGTCGGCCTGGCCGAGGACCTGCAGAAGGGGCTCGTCGACCGGTTCAAGTCGCTGCCGATGGCGCGCTCGGCGGTGCTTGCCGGCCGAACCCTGGCCGACACCTTCGCGATCGTGTTCCAGGTCGTGCTCATGCTGATCGTGGCCTGGCTGGTGGGCTTCCGCTTCCACGAGGGCTTGGCCGAAGCGCTGCTGGCGTTCGCCGGGGCCGTCTCGGTGGGCTACGCGTTCACGTGGATCGCGGCGTTCGCCGGCCTGTCGCTGAAGAGCGTCGAGGCCGTCCAGGCGGCCAGCTTCACGATCGTGTTCCCGTTCGTGTTCGCCAGCTCGGCTTTCGTCCCCTCCTCGACGTTCCCCGGGTGGCTCCAGGCCTGGGCGAACGTGAACCCCGTCACGATCTGGGTCGAGACGTTCCGCGTGCTCACGCTCGGTGACCTGTACACGGCCTACCGCATCGCGCAGAACGATGCGCTCGCCTCGCTGGGCACCTTGCTGTGGCAGTCGACGGCGTGGTTCCTGGGGATCCTGGCCGTGGCCGTGCCGCTCGGGGTCCGGGTCTACCGGCGGACCTGACGCACCGGCTCCTGCACGTCCGAGGGTCGGCTCGACATGCCCGGGCGCGGGAACATCCGGTGCCGCCCGGGTGGTTGTCACCCAGCGAACGTATCCTGGGAAGCTCATCGGGCCCGATCCGGACCCAGACCAGAGGAGAAGGAGCCCGCCTTGCCGTTGCTGGGGTTCGAGGGGGAGAACGCGCGCGAGAAGGTCATCGTCCTGCTGACGATGTGCTTCGCGCTGGCCATGGCCATGCTCGACAACACCGTCGTGAACGTGGCGCTGCCCACGATCAGCGAGAAGCTGGGCGCCGGCGTCTCGGGCCTGCAGTGGATCGTCGACGGCTACACGCTGGCCTTCGCCTCGCTCCTTCTTACCGGCGGGATCGTGGGCGACCGGTACGGTCGCAAGCGCATGTTCGTGACCGGGCTCTCCGTCTTCACCCTCGCCTCGCTCGCGTGCGGGCTGTCACAGAGCACCGGACAGCTCGTCGTGTTCCGGGCCATCCAGGGGCTCGGGGCCTCGCTGCTGATCCCGGGCACGCTCTCCATCATCACGGTCACGTTCCCACCCCACGAGCGCGCGCACGCCATCGGGCTGTGGGCCGGGATCTCCGGTTTGGCGCTCGCGCTCGGGCCGACCGTCGGCGGGCTCATGGTCGAGCACCTCGGATGGCAGTCGGTCTTCTTCCTGAACGTGCCGATCGGCGTGCTCGCGTTCGTGATCGCCATCCGCACCGTGCGCGAATCCGTGTCCGAGATCGAGCGGCGGCTGGACATCCCCGGCCTGGTCCTTGGAACCGGTGCCCTGTTCTCGGCGACCTACGGGCTCATCGAGGCCAATCAGCTCGGATGGGGTGACCCGATGATCGTCTCCTCGTTCGTGGTGTTCGGGCTCCTCCTGCTGGGGTTCCTGACGGCGGAGCTGCGCAACCCGCACGCCATGATGCCGCTCGGGTTCTTCCGCATCCCCGCGTTCTCCGCGGGGAACACCGTCGCGTTCGCCGTGTCGCTGGGGATGTTCGCGGCGTTCTTCTTCCTCAGCCTGTACATGCAGCTGATCCACCTCTACTCACCGTTCCAGGCGGGGCTCCGGTTCCTGCCGATGACGCTCGGGATCGTGGCCACGGCGCCGGCCGCCGGGCGATACGCGCAGCGGAACGGCTCGCGCGCCCCCATGACGTACGGACTCCTGCTGTCGGGCGGCGGGCTCCTGCTCCTCGGCATGTCGCTGCAGACCGACAGCTCGTACCTGTACATGTTCCCGATCTTCGTGTTCATGGGGCACGGGATGGGGGCCACCATGGCGCCCATGACCGCGGCCGTCATGAACTCGGTTGGCCCGCAGCGCGCCGGAATGGGGTCCGCCATGACGAACACGTCCCGGGAGGTCGGCGGGGTGCTGGGGATCGCGCTGCTCGGCACGATCCTCACCACGAAGCTCAAGGGCACGCTGATGCCGGCCCTCGTCGGCCTGGGGCTTTCCCCCGCCCATCAGCAGGTCATCGCCGAGGCGGCGGGCCACGGGACGCTCGACCCGTCTCTGCTGGCCGGCCTGTCCCCCACGCAGGCCGTCGGGGTGCAACAGGCCTTCGGACATGCGTTCATGGACGGGTTCCACGTGGCACTCACGTTCGGCGGGATCATCCTGCTGATCGCCGCGGTGGTTGCGAATCGCTGGATCCCCAGCGGAGGTACGGTCCGCGAACACGCCGAGGTCGAGGCCGTCGTCGCCCAGGTCTGACGCGTCGCTGCGGCGTCTCCCGGGTAGTAGGGTTTGGGCAGGAGGTCAGGGATGGCCGACGACGAAGACGTCATCGCGCGGATCAACGAGCTCGCGCACGAGGAGCACGAGCTGTTCGAGAGGGAGTCGCGGGGTCAGGCCGCGCCGAGGGAGCGGGCCCGCCTGAAGGAGATCGAGGTGCAGCTCGACCAGTGCTACGACGTGCTGCACCAGCGGCGGGCCAGGCGGGCAGCGGGCCTGGATCCGAACGAGGTATCGGTGAGAGACGCCGCCACGGTCGAGGGGTACACGGGATAGCCCTCGTGTACCACGTGACGTACCGCGCCCTGCAGCTCTGCGACGAGGACCTCGAGATCGCCCCGAGCTGATGCTGGTCACGCCCCGGCCGCACCCCCGGCCATCAGGCGCCCTCCCACTTCGACCACCCGACCCCGCGGTTCCGGGTCACCCGGCCCTCCGGGCCGTGTCGCGCACGGCCTACCGTGACCGGTAGCGAACCCCGCGGAGGTGGCTCATGACCAGCAAGACCTTGGTGCGTCGGCTCGGCCTGCTCGCCGGAGCCGCCGTGGCGTACACGACGCTCGTTCGACCCTGGCAACTCCACTGGGGGGCGACCTGTGCGGAGGACCTCGAGGAGCTCCCCGGCGACGACCTGCTGCCCCAGGCACGACTCCAGGCAACGCGGGCCGTCACGATCCAGGCCCGGCCCTCTGACGTCTGGCCCTGGCTCGTGCAGATCGGCGCCGACAAGGGGGGGTTCTACACGTACGACGCGCTGGAGAACGCCTTCGGCCTGGGGATCCACAGCGTGGAGCGGCTGGTCAGCGGGTGGCAGCACCTGCGGCCGGGCGACTTCGTCGCGGCCGACCGGAGGAAGCGCGGCGGTTGGTACGTGGAGACGCTCGAGCCCGAGCGCACGCTGGTGCTGTGGACCGGTGACCCCAAGACCGGCTGGCGCTTCGACGGCGTGGAGACGCCCGCCGGCTACACGTGGGCATACGTCCTCCGCGAGCTGCCCGACGGATCCACCCGGCTGCTCGTGCGGGCCCGCTTCGCGTACCGGAACCGCCTGCTGGGGCTCCCGGTGGAGCTGATCGAGCTGGTGGATTTCCTCATGGTCCAGCGGATGCTCCGAGGCATCCGGGACCGGGCCGAGCACTGCGCACCCACGCCCGTGATGCTGGAGGGCACGGCCGCGTAGATGTAGCGCGTCCTCCCGCCGCCTTGCTACGGTCGTGCCACCCCGGCGCCCGGTGAGGAGGAGGCCATGGCGCACATCGACACGTTCGCGATGGAGCGGATGCAGTCGCTCCACTGGCACGAGGTCGAATACGACCTGTCCGAGAGCGGCGTGACGCCGCTCTCCGTGGAGGAGCTCCTCGGCGATGGAGCGGACCCACGCGAGTTCCTTCACACCGCGCTCGGCTACCCGTTGTCGGAGGGCTCGGAGGCCACGCGGGAGCGCATCGCCTCCTGGTACCCGGGCGCGGGCACAGAGAACGTCACGGTCGTGAACGGGGGCTCCGAGGCCAACCACCTGGCGCTGTGGACGCTGCTCGAACCGGGTGATCGCCTGGCCTTCATGGTCCCGAACTACCTGCAGGGCTTGGGCCTCGGCCGCCACTACGGCGAGGCCACCGACGTCTTCCGGCTGCGCATGACCGGGGATCGGTGGATGCTCGACCTCGACGAGCTGGACCGGGCCGTAACCGAGCGGACGAAGGTGGTGATGGTCTGCAACCCGGACAACCCAACGGGCCACGTCCTGTCCGACGAAGAGATGACCGCGGTGATCGAGGCTGCCCAACGCGCGAACGCGTGGCTCGTGGCGGACGAGGTCTACCGCGGTGCCGAAGTGGGCGTCGATGAGTCCTCTCCCACCTTCTGGGGCCGGTACGACAAGGTGATCGTGTCGTCGGGCCTGTCGAAGGCGTTCGCCATGCCGGGCTTGCGGATCGGATGGGTCGTCGCGCCCGAGGAGACCGTCCGGGAGATCTGGATCCGGCACGACTACACGACGCTGACGCCCGGCATGCTCTCGGATCTCCTGGCCACCGTCGCCATGGAGCCGGCGCGCCGCGAGCAGATCCTGGCGCGCACCCGCGGCATCATCCGCCGACAGCTGCCGCTGCTCGAGGAGTGGATCAACACCCACGACGACGTGTTCGGCTACGTGCCACCCGACGCAGGAGCGATCGCCTACGTCGAGTGCGACCTACCGGTGGCCAGCGCCGATCTCGCGGAGCGTATCCGCACGGAACGATCGGTGCTGCTCGTGCCCGGCGAGATGTTCGGCCTTGGGAACGGGTTCCGGTTCGGCTACGGGTACGACATCGAGCACACCCTGAAGGGTCTGGCCCGAGTGGACGAGGTGCTGCGCACGCTCTGAGGCGGCCGCGTTCTCGCGCGTCACACCTCGCCGCCGCGCCACGCCTCCTTCAGTCTCACCCGGCGACCGATCCGCAGCACCGCTCCGGCATATATCCGCCCGGCCAGTTGCACCATCGCGTAGATCGTGGCCAGCATGAGCGCGACCGAGAGGACGATCTGCCACCAGGGCACGGCGCCGTTCGCGATCCGGACGGTCATGACCATCGGGGCCGTGGGCGGGACGAGCGAGCCGATCAGGGCTCCCAGGCTGTCGGGTGACTGCACGGCCCCGAACGAGAAGAAGTACCCGACCAGCAGCACCGCCGTGATCGGGAACGTCATGCTCTGCGCCTCCTCCTGGCGCGAGACCAGCGAGCCCGCCGCCGCGTACAGGACCGAGTAGAAGCCGTAGCCCAGGACGAACCAGAACAGGATCCACCCGATCGTCCCCGGCGTGGTCGTCGGCGCCAGGGTGTTCCCCGAGAGCGCGAGCGCGACGAGCGCCGAGGCCGCCACCGCCGCGAACTGCGCCAAACCCACCAGCCCGATCCCGGCGATCTTGCCGGCGAGCAGCTCGGTGGGCCGAAGGCGCGAGAGCAGCACCTCGACCACGCGGCTGGACTTCTCCTCCACCACGCCGACCAGCAGGAAGCCGCCGTAGAAGCTGATGGCCATGAACAGCAGCACCAGGCCGATCGTCGCCAGCGTGATGCGCGCGGACCGCTCCTTCGAAGCTGGCTCGAGGCTCTGGGACACGAGATCCGGCGGTCGCAGCAGCCGCTGCGCCTGCTCGGGCGTGAGGCCGAGGTCGGCGATCGCCTGCTGCTGCTCCACGGCCTGCACCGCAGAGGTCACGATGGACCGGAGCTGCTCGTCCGCCTCGGCCTTCCACACGAGCTCCCGCTGGTCCACCAGCAGGACCGCGATGTCGCCCGAGCGCAGGGCGACCCGTCCGGCCGTCTCGTCGGAGAACCCGCGCGTCTTCACCGTGAGATCGAACTGCTGCCCCGCCGCCCGCAGGAGCTCGGGGAGCTGCGACGAGCTCTCGCCGGCCAGGCCGACCGTCCGAGTGGGCTTCGCGCCTCCGCCGTACATCTCGGGCACGACGATGATGGCCACGACGATCAGGACCGACAGGAGCGTCGAGATCCGGAAGGCCACGGAACGTACGCGCTGGTTCCACTCGCGCCGGGCAACCAGCAACACACGTCGCGCACCGCCGGTCATGCGCCCCGCCCCTCCGACACCGCTTCCAGGAACAGATCCGTGAGCGAGGGCGGCTCGAAGCTGAACGCGGTGACCTCACCGGCCTGGCGCGCGCTCGCGAGGATCCCGTCCAGGTCGACCGAAGCGTCGACCAGGACGCGCAGCCGGCCGTCCTGCCGGCTGGTGACGGTTCCGCTCGGCAGCATGGGCACCCACGGTTCCCCGTTCACGGTGACCTGCAGCGAGCGGTGCGGGGAGGCCGCCTTCAGCTCCTCCACCACGCCGGCCAGCACGATCCTGCCGTGGTCGATGATCACGACGTCCTGGCATACGTCCTCGACCAGGTCGAGCTGGTGGCTCGAGAACACCACGGCCACGCCGGTCACGGCCGTCTGCACGAGCATCTCGGCGAGCGACTCCACGCCGAGCGGATCGAGCCCGCTGAACGGCTCGTCCAGCACGACGAGCTCGGGCTCGTGGACCAGCGCGGCGGCCAGCTGCACGCGCTGCTGGTTCCCGTGGGAGAGCTCCTCCAGGCGGGCGTCGGCCCGGTCGCCCAGGCCCAGTCGTTCGAGCCATCGCGCGGCGGCGTCCTTGGCCTTGGCCCCGCTCAGTCCCGACAGCTCGGCGAGGTACGCGAGCTGCTCACCGACCTTCATCTTCGAGTAGAGCCCTCGCTCCTCCGGCATGTACCCGAAGCGCGCGCGCTCCTCCGGGCCGACCGGCGCCCCCTTCCACCGCACGTCGCCCCGGTCCGGGCGCACGAGGCCGAAGACCGCCCGCATCGTGGTGGTCTTGCCGGCTCCGTTCGGTCCCAGGAACCCGACGATCCGCCCCGGCGCCACGCTGAACGTTGCCCCATCGAGGGCCACCACGTCCCCGTAGCGCTTCGTCAGGTCCCGGATCTCGAGCACGGGCGCCTCCAGAGCCGCATCCAGCTTCCCCGGTGCGGCACGATACTGGACGACGCGAGGGTCCCGGCCGCCGAGGGCCGTCCGTCCCTTCGCGGGGCGGAAGTGGGTCTGCTGTGCTCGCCTGGGATACAGCCCGTTCGAGGGGGCTCGTGATGTGGTTCCTGAACCGGGTGGCGAACCCGGTCCTGCGATGGGTCTTGCGATCGCGGATGCACCGGCTGGCCAGCGGGTCGCTCATGCTGATCACGCTCCATGGGCGGCGCACCGGGCGCGCCTACACGATCCCCGTGCAATACGCGGAGGACGGCGGGCAGGTGATCGTCTACCCGGGACGGCCCGGGCGGAAGGTGTGGTGGAAGAACCTCGAGGGCGGCGTCCCGGTCACGTTCCGGATCCGCGGTCGCGAGACGGCCGGCACGGCCCACGTGGTACGCGAGCCGTCCGCCGTCGCCGACGGTCTGGCCGTGTTCCTCGCCCGGTTCCCGTCCGCGGCCCGCTCGCTCGGCGTCCCCAAGAGCGCCGACGGCGCGTGGAACGCGTCGGAGCTCCTCCACGCGGCGATGGAGCGTGTCATCGTCCGGATCGAGCCATCGGACGGCTGACGGGTCACCCTCCTTCTTCGAGGATCCTTCGCAGGGTCGCCAGGGTGATCTGATCCTTGAGGCGGCCGGCGGCCTCCTTCGAACGGATCACGTCCTCGAGGGCGGCGACGGTCGTCTCCACATGCGGGAGGCGGACGCGCAGGGCACGTGCGGCCAGGTCCTTGTACCCCCGGGTTCCGGACGGTTCGAACGTGAGATCGAGATCGCCGTACTTCGTGACGAGGTTCCAGACCCGCGTGCGGGACAGTGACGCGGCGTCGTGATCGAAGGCGAGGCCATCCGGCTCACCGGCGGTCCTGATCCGAGCGTTCAACTCGACGAGGACCCGGGACAGACGTTCGAGGTTGTCCCGGCTCTGCTCCGGCGTGATGTCGACGTCGCCGGTCCCGTGCGGTGAACCGTGGATGATCCCCGCGAACCCGCCGATCACCACGTAGCGAACACCGTTGCGCTCCAATGCTTCCAGGATCTTCTCGGGCTCGAACTCACCCACGCCGGGCTTCCTTCACCGCCCGCCGGCCCGCCGACGACAGTTCGAGCACCTTCTCGAACCGATCGACCCGCTCGGCCGGGGTGAGCCTGAGCAGCGCCTCGACCTGCGCCCACTCGGCTTCCTCCAGCGGGACCAAGCGGAACTGGAGATCGAAGCCACTGGCGCGAACCAGCTCCACGACTCGCTCGAGCGTGGGGGCCTCGGTCCCCGACTCGACCCGCGCGATGGCCGACTGGGTGGTCCCGGCCCTGGCCGCGAGCTCGGCCTGGCTGAGCCCCGCCCGGTGCCGCGCCTCACGAACGAACTGCGCTCCTCTCATGGGCAGAGTATAGCGTATCCGAGCTGGAACTAACCCTGGATACGATATGAGGGGCCGGCGCCCGACGGCTCCAACGTCGGGTCGCGCCCGATGGAACCGATGCTAGCCGGCAGCCGCTGGGCTTCCGAGCCTCGGCTCCCCCTCCACCAGGTGCCGCACCGTGGCGAGGAGCCACATGACGCCCATGACTCCCGCGAGCGCCACGAAAGCCCCCCGGGTCCCCATGACGAGCCCGACGACGACGAGGATCATCGCCGCGATGCCCAGCGCCATGTTCACCGCGATCAACGGATCGTGGAGCGTCAGGGCCGGATGCTTGATGGCCTCGCTGGTCCAGAACGCCGCTCCCCCGGTCCGGCACATCGGCTGGGCGACGATGAACAGGACGATGACGCCCATCCGGTAGCTCCCGAGCAGCGGCCAATCCCACGACTGCAGCACCGCGACCGCGATCACCGCTCCGACCGCTGCGGCGATCGTCGCGACCCCGTCCCTCCATGTCAGATGCATCGTCGGTCCCTCCCGGCGGCCGTCGAGCGACGACCGGACGTCGCCGTCACGAAGGCCGGTTCGCGTGGCTCCTCCAGCATCGGCGTCGGCCCCCGGCGACGGCTACGGGCCACCGTCCCTCGAGCGACGGGCCGGCAGACCCGGCTCCCGGGCGACGGCACCCATCAGGTCGGCAGGGATCCCCCGCGGGCCAGGAGGTGGTGGTAGGCGTAGCCCTCCAGGTGCCAGGGGCCCTCGGCGTCTTCCTCGATGGCGAAGCCCGCATCCGCGACCCATGTCCGGACCTGCTCCATGCTCGGATAGTGGTGGTAGTAGCCGTCGGGCTCCTCCCACATGACCTCGCCATCCACCACCGGAAGCCCCGACGTCCGGGCCTCCGCGTTCGCGGCACGGACGTCCTGTTCGCGGGCCAGCTCGACCGTCAGGTACAGGCCGCCGCCCTGGTGAAGGGCACGGCGGAAGCGCGTCAGGACGCCCGGCCAGTCCTCCGGGGGGACGAACTCCATGGCGTCAACGCACATCACGCCGTCGAACGCGTCCTCGTACGGGAGGTCCTGGAGGTCGTGCTTCTGGGTGGGGACGCCGGGGAACTTCTCTCCGGCCTTCGCCAGGTAGCCCCGGGTGTGGTCCACGCCGAGCAACGAGCGGCCACTCTCGAGGACCATCCCGAAGTACTTGCCGGTGCCACACGCGGCGTCGAGGACCCTGCCTTCGGGCGGGAGCGTCGAGAGGAACCGCTCGATGAACGCCCGGTGCGTGTCCTCGATCCGACCCCACAGCGCGTCGTAGTCGGGGGCCAGCGCGTCCTCCTGATCCTCGTTCTCGCGCCGAAGCCTGCGAAGCCACGCCGCCCTGCCGGCCGCCGGGGTGGTATCGCCCATGGGATGGCCCCTCCTCTCGGAGGACGTGGTGCGATGTCCTTTGCCCGGCCTAGTATCGTCCGCTCGGGACGGCCTGAGGAAGGGGAGCTCGATGCAGGGGTTCGACCTCGACGGTCCGCTGCAGACCGAGCGGCTGCTCCTGCGTCCGTTCGTGGCCGACGACTTCGACGCGCTCCTCGCGATGCAGTCGCGGCCGGACGTCGTCAGGTACCTCTACTGGCACCCCCGGGACGAGGCCGAGGTCCGCACCGCCCTCGGGAAGAAGCTCGCGAGCGTCGGCATCCACTCGGAGGGCGACGTCATCGCCCTCGCCGCGGTCCTCAAGGAGACGAACGAGGTGGTCGGCGATCTCATCCTCCAACTGATCAGCGCCGAGCACCAGACGGGCGAGATCGGCTTCATCGTCCACCCCGACCACCAGGGTCGCGGGTACGCCACCGAGGCGGCACGCGTGTTCCTGCGGATCGCGTTCGAGGACCTGCGGCTGCATCGTGTCATCGGGCGGGTCGAGGCGCGGAACGCGGCCTCGGGCCGGGTTCTCGAGAAGCTGGGGATGCGGCAGGAGGCCCATCTGGTCGAGAACGAGTTCGTGAAGGGCGAATGGCAGAGCGAGCTCGTCTACGCGATCCTCGAGCGGGAGTGGCGCGGGGACCCCTGACGAAGCCGACCCCGTGCGCGGAGGGACTGGCTGGGCCACTCGTCAGGACCTGGCCGCAGGGCTAGCGCCATTCGACCGAAACGACCTCCACCGGCTCGGACACGCCCCGAAGGCTGACCGTCCGAGGCTCGGACACGGGGAACCTCGAGCCCGCCGCGGTGGAACGGCTCGCGAGGATCTCGCCGCCGTCTGCCAGTGCGGCGATCCGCGCGGCCTCGTGCACCCCTCGGCCGGTGAAGTTCCGGCCCACCTGGGTGGCGCCCGTCGCATGGACGCCGATCCGCACCTGCGGGGCGAACCCCTGCGCCTGCCGTTGCTCCGCCAGGCGGCGTTCGATCGCCACGGCGCAGGCCAGGGCCTCGTCGGGCGAGTCGAAGCCCACGAAGAACCCGTCGCCGAGCGCCGAGACCTCCTCGCCCTGGTGGGCGGCGAAGATCGAGCGGAGGGTCTCGTCGTGCCAGTGCTGCAGGGCCTCCCAGGCCTCGTCGCCGAGGACCTCGATCAGGTTCGTCGACTTCACGATGTCCGTGAACATGAACGTCTTCTCCACCCGCCGGGGCGCCGTGCTGCCCCGGAGCTGCCACGGCAGCAGCTGCTCGACCTCGTCGATCACGATGGCCTGGGTGGGACACGCCAGAGCGGCCTCGCGCAGCAGCTCTTCCTCGGCGTCCTCCGCATCGATGACGGCGGCCTTCGCGAAGTCGCCCTCGTGCCAGTCGAACGCGGTCGGCGCGATCGTGATGCAGTTGCCCGCGCCCACACAGCGCTGACGATCGAGCCGGATCCTGATCATCGCTACAGCACCTGCTCCCGGAATGCGAACGCGGTGGCCTCGGCGCGTGAGGACGCGCCGATCGCTGCGAACAGCTCGCCCAGGCGCCGGGTGACGTCGGGCTCTTGCACCCCCAGCGCCGTCGCGATCTCGGCGTTCGTATGTCCCTCCATGACCAGCCTCAGCAGCTCCATCTTCCCCTCGTCGATCGTCGGGGAGGGGGCCTCGCCGCCGGGTGGTGGCGGCGCGTCCCCGAGCATCCGTGACAGTCGACCGCCGACCGGTCCGCGGAACCACCGGGCCCGGACCTCACCGTCCAGTGTCCGCTGGGCGATCAGCGCGAGGACGATCCGAAGCTGGGAGCCGACCACCCGGCGAGCGTCCTCTCCCCCTGCGGCGAGCATCGCCTCCGCCGCCGGCGCCATGATGTCCAGGTTGAGGTCCTCGTGCATGGCCGACTCCAGCGCCCCGAACGCCGACCCCGCGGCCTCCACCGCCTGCTCGTTCGCACCGCGCGCTAGCCACACCCGGGCCAGCGCGGCGTCGGCTTGCGCCCCCCACGGGGGGTGTCCCGGAAGCAGGTGGATCAACTCCTTGGCCTTGGCCGCAGAGCTCTCGGCCAGGGCGAGCAGTCCGTCCTCTCCGCGTTCGGCTCCGAGCTTCGCGGCCTCGAGCGCCAATCTGGCCAGGATCTCGCATCGGGCGGCAGGGCTGCCCTGCTCGGTGGCGAGCTCGAGGGCTCGCTCCAGGTGCCGGCGCATCCCCTCCGGGTCGCCGGCGCCCGCATCGGTGATCCCCCGCCACACCTCGAGCAGACGAGCCCGCAGCGGGGTGGGACTCTGGACCGCGGCGGTGGACGCCCGGTCCACCCAGGTCCGCGCGCCGGCGACCTCCCCGAGGTCCAGATGAGCCAGAGCGGTCCCGCCCGCGGCCAGGAACTCCAGCGCCCGGTCGCCGATCGCCTGGGCCAGCCGATAGGCCTCCTCGCCGCGCGAGACGGCCAGGTCGGGTATGCCCTTGGCACGGGCGAACACGTGGACCCCGTAGACCATCTGCGCCTCGGCGAGCGCCCGCTCACTCTCCTTGGCCATCGACTGCATCCGCGAAGCCAGGCGCCGGATCTCCTCGATGTGCCGGGCGGCACCCGATCCCAAGTGGATGTCGGGCGCCCAGTGGAGGTACGCCATCGCGATGATCGTCGACATCGCGCCGCGCCGGTCACCGACCTCCTCGAATAACGAGAGAGCCCGCTCGAGCTTCTCCGCCGTCCGCGGGATCAGGACCTCGAGCGGGGTCCCCACGCTGATCTCGTGCAGCGTCTCGCCGGACGTGATCCGGTCGAGCATCTCGAACATCCTGCCCGCCTGGACCTGTTCCACGAACCATGCGCGGACCCGACCGAGATCGATGACCCCCAGCTCGCGGAGCGACGACGCCAGGGCCGCTCGGTCCTGTAGCGCCTCGGCCAGTTCGGCGGCACGCGCATAGGCCTCCTCGGCGGCATCGAAGTCGACCTCCCGCTCCGGCGGGGTGAAGGTCTCCCCCAGCGGAGCATGCAGGAGGTCCTGGCCCAGCTCGAGGCAGGCGGCGAGCTCCGCCTCGCGGTCCTCCTGCTGGAGAGCCAGCTCGCGCACGCGCATCGACATGGCCGCCGCCTGGTCGTCCTGCTCCGACAGGCGGAGGGCGGCGGCCCGCCGGAGCTGGACGTCCAGCTCGAGGTGGGAATCGCCGAGGGCCTCCACCAGGGCAGCGAGCTCGGCAAGCCCCTGCAATCGGTCCTGCGGGCGACGAAGCATGTCCAGGCCCTGATCCCTCGCCTGCAGGAGCGCCACCCGGTCCTGCGCCGCCGAGGCCGTCGGCAGCGCGAGCTCCACCACCCGCAGCACCTCCTCGGGAGCGTTGGCGGCAAGGGCGTTCCGGGTGGCCTCGATGGAGAACCGCACGCACACCGCGGCATCGCCCGCCGCCCGGGCATGGTGGGCCAACACGGGAAGGCTCTCCGCGGTCGGCTCGCCCGCCAGGAGGAGCTGCACGATGGCCTGGTGCACACCTCGGCGGCGGGCGGGGGTGAGCGTCCCGGCGGCGAACTCGCGCACCTGCTCGTGCGCGAAGCTGTAGTCGGCCGGGGAATCCGCACCGTGCTGCAGGAGCAGGCCGGCGGCGACGGCCGGGCGGAGGGTCTCAGCCAGGACCTCCGGCTGGGGCGCCTCCTCGTCCGTGACCCGCACCATCACCTCCCGGACGTCCTTCAGGCTGAACCGCCGGCCGAGGACGGCGGCCAGGGCAAGGGCGCTTTTCGTGGCATCGGGCAGGCGGGCGGCCCGGCGGGAGATCAGCGTCCGGACCGCCGACGGCACCAGGCGCTCGGCGTTCTTCGCGAGCGTCCACCGCCCGTCGATCTCCTGGATCATCCCGGCGTCGCGATACGCGCGAGCCAGCTCCTCCAGGATGAACGGGACGCCCTCGGCCTGGGCATGGACGGTGGCGGCGCTGGGCCCGTCGATGGCCCCTCCAAGGACCTGGCGAAGCATCTCCGCGGTCTCCACCAGGGTGAACCGCTTGAGCTTGAGCCGTCGCACCAACCCCAGGCGCTCCATGTCGGCGATCAGCGTCACCGCCTCGGTGACGAACGCGAACTCGTCGGGCCGCAGCGCCAGCACCAGCAAGATCGGGCAGGTCGCGTCCGCCCGGACGAGGTAGCGGAGCAACCGCAGGCTGTCCTCGTCGGCCCACTGCAGGTCGTCGACCGAGATGGCGAGCGGACGCTGAGCGGCAAGGCTGCCCACGGCGATCGCCGCCAGGTCGCACGCGCGCAGGAGCTTCTGGTCGGGAGGAAGGCTGGCCAACCCCGCGTCGTCCCGGCCCGAAAGGATCTCCAGGCTTCGCCGGAGATCCTCCTCGGCCGGCGTGCCCGTCGCGACCGCGACGGCCTCGGGGGCGCCGAGGATGGACCGGGCCAGCAGGAAAGGGCCGCGAAGCTCCTCGTCCGCGGCGACGGTGATCGAGGTGTACCCGGCAGCCTCCGCCATCTCGTTCACCGCAAGCAGCAGCCGGGTCTTGCCGATGCCCGGCTCTCCTTCCACCGTGACGGCGGCAAGACGACCGGGCAACGAGGCTTCCAGCTCTTGGCGGACGGCCGCCAGCACCGATGGACGCCCTACGAGCGCACCCGTGACACGCCGCATCTGCAGCCCGAGGGGTGAGTACGGCTGCAGAGGTGGCTCCATCGCGGAGGTCATTGTGTCACGCAGGTCGTTGCTTGAGCCGGGCCGCGATGCAGGCGACGATGCCGCGACGCGCTGCCCCGCGACACCTGGAGGATCCATGACGGGATGGTGGGCAGCAGCGTTCGTGATCCTGTGGGTGCTCGTCTTCGTGCTCGCGGTCGTGGTGGTCGCGCTGGCGCGCCAGGTCGGCACGCTGCATCTCCGTCTCGGGCGGACGTGCATCGACCACGTCCCCGAGCGCTTGGACTACCCGCGGGTCGCCGACTTCACGGTGTGGGAGCGCCAGGAGGGCTAGGCCCGAGCAGGAACCAGGTGGGCATCGTGCCCTTGCCCTTGACCTCGATCGCGCCCCGCGGCTCGAACACGAACCGGCCGTCGAGCCGGCGGACGACGCGCTCGGTCACCTGGATCCGCCCGGGCAGGCCGTGGCTCTCCATCCGGCTCGCGGTGTTCACCGTGTCGCCCCACAGGTCGTAGATGAACTTGCGGGTGCCGATCACCCCTGCCACCACCGGACCCGTGTCGATCCCGACCCGCAGCGGCAATCGATCCGTGGCCGACGCGAGCATGGCAAGCGCCATGTCGGCGACGGCCTCGAGGTGATCCGCCCGGGGCTCCGGGATCCCACCGGCGAGCATGTAGGCGTCACCGATCGTCTTGATCTTCTCCAGGCCGCGTTCGTCGGCCAGGCGATCGAACACCGTGAACACCTCGTCGAGCAGCTCCACCACCCGCTCGGGAGGAAGCGTGGCCGAGCGAGGCGTGAAGTCCACGATGTCGGCGAACAGCACGCTCGCTTCGGGGAAGCGATCGGCGATCACCTCCTCGCGCTCCTTCAGCCGGGCGGCGATCGGGCCTGGAAGCACGTTCAGGAGGAGCCGTTCCGAGCGCCGGTGCTCTCGCTCGCGCTGGCGGACGAAGTACTGGAGCAGCAGGTACGCGGTCAGGGACACGCCGGCCACGTTGCCCACGAAGAAGGCCACCCGCACGGCGGTGGGGATGTCGGCCGGGGTGAGGCCCGGATCCACCAGCCCCGAGATCCCGAGCAGCGCCAGGTACCCGCCGAACCACGGCCAGGCCTGCCGCGTCCCCGAGAACATCAGCGCGCCGAGCGGCGACGTGAGCGCCCACAGCGAGACCCCGCTCGAGGCCTCGAACCCGCCGAGGCTCCATTGCAGCAGGAAGGGCAGCCCCAACATCAGGCCGAGCTGGGCAGACCGGAACGCCCGGTACCGCTTGGTACGCACGAACAGCGCCAGGGACGCCCCCGACACGACCTGGTAGGCGAAGGGGATCGAGGCCGACAGCGGCAGCCCCAACAGCAGATACGTGATCACCCACCCGGACGCCAGCACCAGGACCAGGACGGTCGACAGCGTCAGGGTCGCCTTGCGGATCCGCTCGTCCTCGTCGTCGGTGGGCAGTACGCCCACGGAGACGAGGCGCTGGACGAACCCCCCACCGAGCTGCAACGGCCCCCCACGGATGCGAGTCGACGCCCGAATCTATCCCGGCCGGGCACGCGCCGCGACGATCCGTGTTGAAGATCGGTGGGACCGGGCGCTACCGTCCGCGGGATGGGGGGTGCGAACCTGGGGCTTGGGTCGTGGATCGCGCGTCGCGCGCGCGCGTCGCCGTCGCGCGCGGCGCTTGTCTCCGAGGAGCGCTCCCTCACGTACGCCGAGCTCGACGAGAGGATCCGCAGGCTGGCGAACGCCCTCGTCGCGATGGGTGTGCAGCCGGGGGACCGAGTCGGCTACGTGGGTCCGAACCATCCGTCCTTCCTCGAGACGCTCTTCGCCACCGGCACGGTCGGCGGGGTGTTCGTCCCCATCAACCCGGCCCTGCCGCACGAGTCGATCGCGTTCGAGCT
This sequence comes from Actinomycetota bacterium, assembly GCA_036390995.1. Taxonomy (GTDB): domain Bacteria; phylum Actinomycetota; class UBA4738; order UBA4738; family HRBIN12; genus DASQQQ01. The sequence continues at coordinate 45,316 of DASWAT010000064.1, forward strand.
CGGCGACGCCGGATGCCGGGTGCTCTTCCAGGCGGCGGGCGTCGGAGGAACCGACGGGGTCCCCATGCGCGTGGTCGTCGGTCCCTCCTACGACGCGGTCGTCGCCGACGCGCGGGCCGACCCGGTGGAGCGCTCGGTGGGGCTCGACCATCTGGCGGTCCTCCCGTACACCTCGGGGACCACTGGGTCGCCCAAGGGCGTGATGCTCACCCACGGCAACCTCACGTGGAACGTCGTGAACATGCTCGCCGCGGTCGACTTCGGTTCGGGCGAGGCGACCCTTGCGACGGCGCCGCTGTTCCGGATGGGCGGGCTCGGCGTGACGGTGCTCGAGACCCTGTTCGTGGGCGGCACGGTGGTGCTGATGGCGCGGCCGGATCCCGAGGATGCCCTCGACCTGATCGAGCGGCACCGCATCGGCCTGGTGTTCGCGGGGCCGGACATCCTGGGCGGGCTCACGCGGAGCCCGCGGTGGGAGCACGCCGACCTGTCGAGCGTCCGGATCTGCATCACCGGCGGCACCACGGTCCCCGAGCGCCTGATCCGAGCGTTCCTCGACCGCGGGCTCCCGCTGAACCAGGGGTACGGCCTCACCGAGGCGTCGCCGGTCGTATCGATCCTCGGCTCGGACGACATGCTCCGCAAGCTCGGTTCCGCCGGCACCCCTGCGATGCTGTGCGACGTGCGCGTGGTGAACGAGGACCTGACCGACGCCCCTCCCGGGCACATGGGCGAGATCCTGATCCGCGGTCCGAACGTGACGGTCGGATACTGGCGACGGCCCGACGCCGCGCCGTTCACGGACGACGGCTGGCTCCGGACCGGCGACGCCGGTCGTCTGGACGACGAGGGCTTCCTGTACATGGTCGACCGGGTCGCGGACGCCTACACGGTGGACGGGCGGCGGGTGTTCCCCTCGGACGTCGAGCGGGCGCTACTCGAGCATCCCGCCGTGGCCGACTGCGCCGTCACGAGCGTCCCCGACAGAGCGGCGATCGAGGTCGGGGTCGCGTTCGTCGTGGTCGAGGCCGGAGCCTCCGCGGACGGCCCCGCGCTCCTCGAGTTCGCCCGGGAGCGCCTGCCGAGGCCTGAGGTCCTCGGCCGGGTCGAGCTCGTCGACGCGATCCCCCGCAACCCGGTGGGCAAGGTCCTTCGGCGAGAGCTCCGCGGCCGCCCCCGTGCCGACTGACGGCTTGCGTTCCGATTGCACTTGCGTTTTCCTTGCGTTAGCCTGGACCCATGGCGACCCTCCTCACCTTGAAGCAGCCGGCCGTGGCCGCCGATCGCCTGGAGCCCGTGGCGGGCGACCTGATCCGCGACCTCGACGACTTGATCCCGCGCGCGCTCCGGGGATCCGGCTCGGCCGCCACGGCCTACGTCCGCACCTGGCGGCTCCTCGCGGCCCGCCTCCTCGAGCTCGCCCACGTCGAGCGCCCGGAGGCGGTCGCGATGTCGGAGACCGGCTTCATGCTGGCGGACGTGACGGCCTCCCCCGCTCCCCTCGCCGCCAGGCTCCTGGACCAGCTGGCGCTCCAGGCGCCGTTCTCGCCGTGGGTGGCGCGCTACGGCCCGGGCCGAGGCATCGCGGTGTTCCTCCTGGACGAGATCCGGCGCCTGGTGCCGGACCTCGAGCCGATGTCGCACCGGGGCACCGCGCTCCCCCACTGGGACCTGTCGCCGGACGACTTCTCCCGGTTCGCGCACAACGTTTGGGTCCAGATCCAGCAGGAGACGCCTCCGCTGGCCCGGATCCAGGCGGTCCTGCGGCTGTCCGACACCGAGCTCGGCCGGCTGTTCGGCGTCCGTCGGCAGGCGGCGTCGCAGTGGCTGCAGGACGGCATCCCCCCGGCCAGGCTCCGGAAGGCGCTCGCGGTGCTCCAGGTCGTCGACCTGCTGGAGCGGAACCTGCAGCCGGATCGCATCCCCGCGGCGGCCCGGACGCCGGCCCCCGCCTACGACGGCCTCACCATGCTCCAGATGATCGAGCGCGACCGCCACGTGGACCTGCTCGAGATCACCCGCGCCTCGTTCGACTGGACGGCGACGGCTTAGGCCGTGGCCGTCCGGTTCCGGCACGTCCGGCGCGCCGGCACCTACCTGCGCGTGGCCGACCCGGACTGGGATGACCCGCTCGACGGCTCGTTCGCGGCCGAGCGCGGTGGCCGATGGAACCCTCCCGGCTCGTTCGCCGTGGTCTACCTGTGCGCCACGGTCGAGGTGGCGAGAGCCAACGCGCTGCGGAAGCTCGGAGGACTGCCGTACGGCCTGCTGGACCTCCGCTCCGACCGCCGGCCCGATCTGGTGGCCGCGGAGGTTCCGGATGCACGGCCGGTCGACGTCGTGACCGACGCCGGGTGCAGGGCCGCCGGGCTCCCGGCGACCTACCCGAAGGACGGTCGCGGCCGCGAGGTTCCCTGGACCCGATGTCAGCCCGTGGGGTCGGCGGCGTGGAGCCAAGGCGAACCCGGCATCGTGTGCCGCACGGCCGCGTCGGTCGAGCGGGGCGAGGAACTCGCCTGGTTCCCCGACCACGGGGGCGCGCTCCGGTTGCTCACCCGTCGGGCCTTCGACGACTGGTTCGCGTAGGTTCTCACCGTGCAGAGGCGATGCGCGTGGGCGGACGGGAGCGATGCGCTGTACCTCGCCTACCACGACGAGGAGTGGGGGGTGCCCTCGCACGACGACCGGCACCTGTTCGAGATGCTCGTCCTCGAGGGCGCCCAGGCCGGCCTGTCGTGGTCCACGATCCTGCGCAAGCGCGAGGGCTACCGCTCGGCGTTCGCGGGCTTCGACGCCGAGCGGGTTGCCCGGTTCGACCGACGCAAGGTCGAGCGGCTGCTCGCCGATCCGGGCATCGTCCGCAACCGCCTCAAGGTGGAGTCGGCCGTGAACAACGCCCGATGCGCGCTCCGGGTCCGCGTCGAGCTTGGATCGCTCGACGCCTACCTGTGGGGGTTCGTCGACGGCACGCCGATCCGCAACCGCTGGACGAGGCTGGAGGAGATACCCGCCGAGACCGACGAGTCACGAGCCATGAGCAAGGACCTCAAGACGCGCGGCTTCCGTTTCGTCGGCCCGACGGTGTGCTACGCGTTCATGCAGGCGACCGGCATGGTGAACGACCACGTAGCGTCTTGCTTCCGATACAAGGAGCTGAGTCTCCACGAAGGAGATCCGAGACCCTAAGCCACACCCGTCGGGACTTCAGATCGAGGTCTCGGATCAGACTAGATCGACCCCGATCCCTTGCACACCTCGCCGTTCTTCTTGTTCACGGCACGCACCGCGATCGTGTCCGTGCCGGAGGCGTTCCTCACGGTCCTGTCGATCTCGAAGTCTCCATCGTGCTCTGTGGCCCGCGTACCGCGCCAGACCACCGAGCCGTTGTGCCGCATCACGGCCCGCCAGGTTTGCCCTGCCCGCGGTGTGTGCCCCTCGAAATCGACCTCGATACTGCCTTCGCGGTCCAACTCCAGCGTCCAATGCGACCTGAGCGTGCACTGGCCGCTCTTGAAGACTTCCGTGTCTTCAGCTCGGGCGGCGGGAGCCGCGATCGTAAGGAGAGCCAGAAGAACGATGATCGTCCGCATGAGTCTCGTCATGCTTCCTCCCGACCTTCTATGGTCGATCCCATGCTCGCAAGCGGACTGATCCTGGACTGCGGTCGGGCGACCCGCAGGTTAAGGGACTGTTGGCCGCCATGGTGTCAGGGCCGGGTATCGCGAGGACTCGGGAGAGAAGTACAGCAGACAACAGGCGCTTGCCGGGTTGCGTCGCCATGTCGATCGTCTCGTGTACGCGAGCTCTATCGAGCGGCATGGTGAACGACCACGTAGCGTCCTGCTTCCGGTACGCCGAGATCGAGGCCATGAGCAGGGGGCCGGGGCGGATCTAACGTTCACAGCTGCGCTGCCTGTTGGACATGCTGGACGAGTGCTCGGGCCACGCGGACGAGCTCCAGGGGCCGGGCACCCAGCGCCCGAGGTAAGGGCCCCGGGGTCAGATCGGCGGAGCACCGTGCCACGCGATCTGGTTGCAGGTGCCGTGGTAGCGGTCGTGGACGAGGTCGATGGGGACATCCCACACGCCTTGGATGTGCCGACCGGGGGGAGCCCAGAATCCGATGCTGCGCGGGTGACCCGAAGGTGGGGGCGGGATGATGCCTGCGTACACCTCTCGTCCGCTGGATCCGAACGCGAAGACGCGGCATTGGACGTTCAGGGCCTGATCGGCAGAGTTGACGGTTACCACCTTGCAGCAATCATGGGATCCCTCCCCGTAAGGCAAGAGCAGCATCCTCACGGGACTGTCCGATGCAGCCTCCGAGTCGCTGGGGTGCGCCTCACCGCAGGCAACGAGGGTCACGAGTAGCACGCAAACGGCGGAGAGAACGGCTCGCACCAATCCACCCTTCCGCTCGCGAACCTACACGCCAGCACGCGAGAGGACAATCTGGAGGAGGATGAACTTGCGCGCTTGCATCTTCGTCGAGACGTTGCGACGGACCGTAGACATACGCTAGGCGCCTCTCCGCAGTCCTTTTGCCGTATGTACATCGTCGAAGTGGCCTGCTTGACTTACTGCGTTTGATGGGTTGGCGTGTCCTCGCCGACCTCGGACAATCGGTCACTTCGTCGCGGAGCCCGCGCCGAGATGGGCGACCCGAGGGGAGGGGTTCGCACATGAAGAAGCCCACCAAGCGTGGGTGGGGCCTGGTGCTCTTGACGGTGGCACTCGCTGGGACACTGGCGGCTGCCACCATGCTTCCTGGGTTGGCGACCCCAGGGATCAACAGCGCGAGCACGCTACTGGCCCGGGGCACGGACCAGTCTCCCGGGACCCTTCCGTTCCGGGAAGGAACGGACGTGGTCGTCGCGCAGAACACGTTCGAGGTCGGTGGCTCGTCAGGGTGGCATTCCCATCCTGGAGGCGTGATCGTGGTGGTCCAGCAGGGTGAGCTCACGCTGTACCGCTCCGTGGGCAATCACTGTGAATCGACGAGGTACACGGCGGGACAGTCATTCATCGAGCGGCCCGATGACGTGCTGAACGGCGTGAACACCGGCTCGATCCAAACGATCGTCTACGCGGTGTTCCCCAACGTGCCGATTGGTGGCCCAACAAGGGTCGATGTCGCCAACGATCCCGGCACCTGCCCTGGGGTCTGAGGCCTCACGGCTGGCGCGGCGTCCCCCCGCCCGATGGGGGACGTCGCCGCCGACCTGTAGCTTCACGATCCAGGGCTCCACGCAGTCACGGACCTGGCCCAATCGAAGACCAGTGTCCAGGACTACGACCAACAGTTCCGGCGTGTACCAGCCAGCGGACTCGGCGTGCCTCGCGTTCCTCGGAACGAATCCTCCGGTCGCAGTGCCGGGTGACGCCTTCACGCAAGATGCGGCCTGCGAGCAGGGAGGGGTACTACGCCTCCAAGCGGGCTACGAGCTGATCGGCGCGATCAAGAAAGCGACCGGCATGGTGAACGACCACGTCACGTCCTGCTTCCGACACCGGGAGCTCACGCAGACGTGATGCGTTTGCGGAGCAGGTTGGTCGCCAGTAAGAGCAGCACCGCCGCGTAGCCGGCCAGCATGGCGAGCTCCGGCAGGACGGCGCCGATCCCGGCGTCGTGCCCGAGGATCTCGCCGAACGCGTCGAGCGCCCAGGCGTGCGGGGTCACGTGGGCGATCGTCCGCATGACCGGCGGGAAGACCTCGAGCGGCACCATGCAGCCCCCCAGGGCGGCCAGCACGAGCCCGAAGAAGACGCCGAACGACCCGGCCTGCTGGGCGTTCGACAGGGCCGAGCCCATCAGCATGGCCGCCCCGGTGCCGACGAGCGCGGTCAGCACCACCACCGCCGCGGTGGCGAGCGGGTCGCCCCAATCCACGCCGAACAGGAGCAGGGTCACGGCCACGATCAGCGCGCCCTGGAACAGCGCGATGGCGAACCGCCCGAGCCCTTCGCCCACGATCACCGTCCCCGGCGACGTGGGCGACGCCAGCATCCGTCGCGACACGCCCAGCCGCCGCGTCTCGATCAGCATCGCCGAGGCCGAGAGCGAGACGACGAAGATGAACAGCACGACCTCCTGGGCCGCGCCGTACCCCAGCGTGCCGCCGAGCTCGTCGCCCCCGGCCGCCGTGGCCCGCACCGTCACGAACGGGACCGTGCCGGCGACCTGCCTTGCGCGGGCCAGGGCGGCGTCGAAGCCGGCGGCGCCCTCCTGCTGCGCGAACCGGGCGGCCCGCAGCTCGATGGCCTGGCGGTCGACGACCCCGGCGACGATCAGGCTGCCCTCCTGCCCGCCGCCCGTCGGCCTCGCGATGTACGGCAGCGACGCGGTCTCGCCCGCGCGGACGTCGCGGTCGTAGCCCTCGGGGATCACCAGCCCGGCCTCCACCTGCCCGCGCTCCACGGCCGTGGTCAACGACGCCCGGTCGTCGTAGGCGCGCACGCGGATCCCCTCGGTGCGCTCGAGCCGGTCGAGCAGATCGGCGCCCAACGGTCCGCTCCCCCGGGACACCACGCCGAGCGCCGGCGTGGACGAGGAGCCGAACACCGCCCGATGGCCAGGATGATCAGGAACGGGAACACCACCATGAAGAACAGCGCGGTCCGGTCCCGGACGATCCGCCGGAGGTTGGTCCCCGCGATGGCCAGGACGCGGCTCATCGCGCGGTCAGCCTCCCCGCCCGGACGGCCCCGAGGCCGCCGAGCACCACCGCGAAGGCCAGCACCGCGCCGACGGAGGGGAGGATCTCGGCGGCCGTCCCGCCGCCGGCCAGCTCCTGGAACCCGCGCATGAGCCACGCCTGGGGCGCGATGAGGCTCAGGTTCGCCAGGAAAGCCGGACCCTGCGACACCGGGAAGAACGTGCCTCCAAGGAGTCCGAGGACCACCGCGGCGGTTGACGCGTACCCGCCCGCCTGCGCCGGGGTCTTCGCCAGGCTCGACACCAGCGCGGTGAGCCCCATGGCCGCCAGCACACCCGAGACGACGAGCAGCGCCACCCCCACCGGGTCGCCCCAGTCGGCCCCCAGCAGCAGCGTGCTCGCCACCACGAGCGCGGTCATGCTCACCAGCCCGACCACGAACGTGGCGATGGACTTGCCAGCCAGGATCGCGCCGGGCCGGATCGGCGCCACCAGGAGCCGCGCCAGCGTTCCGCTCTCTCGCTCGGCCAGCAGGCTGCGCACGCCGAACTCGACCGTGAAGAACACGAAGAACACGGCCATCCCCGCGGCGTAGAACGTGGTCGAGCTGAACAGGCGGCTCTCGGCGGTGTCCTGCTGCAGGGTCGCGGTGGGGGCGGTCGTCCGGGCCCGCTCCACGAGCGCCGCGAGCTCGGCCGGGTCGGGGGTCCCGGCGTGGTCGCCGAGCGCGACGGCGACGGACACCTGGATCGCGTTCAGGTCGCTCGCGAACGAGGTGGCCAGCGACCGGGCCACGACGCCGCCGATCGACGAGTCAGGGTTGGTGATCACGTCGATCCGACCGCCCCCGCCGGCCGAGGCCGAGAACCCCGCCGGGATCACGAAGGCCGCGGAGACGTCCCCGTCGTCGGCGAGCCGCTCGGCCGCGGCCGCCGTCGGTGCGGTGCGGAGCTTCACGAAGTCGAGACCCTCGAGGAGCCGGACGAACGAGCCGGCCACCTGGCCCCCGTCGCGGTTCACGACGGCGTAGGTGGCGGTGAAGGAGCCCTCCTCGACGTTCGCGAGCGTGAGGCTGAAGATCAGCGCCAGACCGAACGGGACGAGGAACGCGATCACGTACGCGGACCGGTCGCGCATCCGCTGGCGGAGGTCCTTGGCCGCGACGGTGAGGATGCCGCGCACGGCTACTCCCGGAGGGCTCGGCCGGTGAGGTGCAGGAAGACAGCCTCGAGGTTCGGCTCGGCGATCTCCACCGAGGTGACGTGGCCGCCGGCCCCGGCCACCGCCGCGAGCACCGCCGGCAGCACCCGATGGGCCTCGCGGGCCACCACGTCAAGCCCGCCCTCGTGCCGGCTCACGTCGTCCACGCCCGACAGCGCTCGCACGGCTGCCTCGGCGGCCTCCAGCTCACCCGTGGCCGACAGGCCCACCCGGTCGCGCTCGCCGACCATGGCCACGAGCTCGCGGCGCGTGCCCTCGGCCCTCAGCCGTCCGTGATCGATGATCCCGACGCGGTCGCAGAGCCGCTCCGCCTCCTCCATGTAGTGCGTCGTGTACAGGACCGCAAGACCCTGCTCGCGGAACCGCTCGACGCTCGAAAGGATCGCGTTGCGGCTTTGCGGGTCGACACCGACGGTGGGCTCGTCCAGGACCAGCAAGCTCGGGCGGTTGAGGAGCCCCAGGCCGATGTTCAGGCGGCGCTGCATGCCGCCCGAATAGTGCTCGACCCGGTCACCGGCCCGCTCGGTGAGGTCGATGACCTCGAGGACCTCGTCCACGCGCGACTCGAGCTCATGGCCGGCCAGGCCGTACAGCTTGCCGAAGAACCGGAGGTTCTCCAGCCCGGTGAGGTCCGGGTACAGGGCGAGCTCCTGCGGGACGTAGCCGATCGACGCCTTGACCGCGATGGTGCGGGTGTCGAGCGGGCGCCCCTCGAGCAGGACCTCGCCCGCGTCGCGGGCCAGCAGACCGCACACCATCGAGATCGTCGTGGTCTTCCCGGCGCCGTTGGGGCCCAGCAGCCCGTACGTCTCGCCGGCCGCGATGTGGAACCCGACCCCGTCCACGGCCACGAGGTCCCCGAAGGATCTGCGCAGCCCTTCGCAGGCGAGGATCGTCTCGCTACGTCGCGGGCTCGGCTGCATCGCGGAACCCCACGATCTTGTGCGAGCCGTCGCAGAACGGCTTGTTGCGCGAGTGGCCGCACCGGCAGAGCGTGACCCGGTTGCGGACCTCCCAGGTGGTGCCGTCCTCGGACTCCACCGGGATCCGCCCGCGGACCCAGAATGGGCCGTTCGGCTGCACGCCGATCGAGGGCTCGAGGGCCGGCTCCAGGTCCTCGTCCGCGTCCGACTCGCGCAGGACCAGCCGGCCCGAGGGGCACCGGTGGACCATCCCGACGAGCTGCTCACGGGCCTCCGGGTCGTCCCCTTCCTCCTCCACCAAGGTCCACACGTTCGTCGTCAGGTTCGTGCAGAAGCCCGCTTTCGAGCACAGGGACAGGTCGTCCGTGAGGATCAGGTCCTCGCCCTCGAACGATCCCCTGCGCGCCGCGGTGGGCCTTCGGTCCGCCGTCTCGGCCCAGTCCCACTCGATCGTTTCGCACGCCCGGTCGCAGAAGGGCCGCTGCTGGGAGCGATCGCACCGGCACAGGAGGTACTCGCCATCCGGTGTGAGGAACGACGGGCCCTCGTCCCAGTCGACGGGCTCGCCATGCTCGGTCTTCACGATCGCGGTGCGAAGGAGCGGAGGATCGCCTTGAACGGCGTACGGACCACCTCGCCGCACCTCGATGCGCGCCTGCACGGCCGAAGCCTACCCGAGACCGCCGGAAAGGCGCCGCAGCGCGTCGAGCATGCGATCCACGTCGGCCTCGGTGGACAGGTAGTTCACGATACCGGCGCGCAGGTAGGTGCGGCCGCGGAGCTTCGTCGTGGAGACCCACGCCTCGCCCGACACCTCGAGGGCGCGCTGGAGCCGGTCCTGGTACGCGTCGAGCTCGTCCGGGTCAAGACCCGGCGGCACGTGACGGAAGCACACAACCGACAACTCGGGCTCGGGCGGCGCCACCTCGAACTCATCGCTCTCGCGGCACCGCCGGGCGAGGTACGCCGCGAGGTCCACGTTCGCCTCGATGAGCCGCCCGAACCCCTCGCTGCCGAGGTGTTTCCACGACAGCCACAGCTTCAGCGCTCGGAACCGGCGGGTGCCCTCGATCGAGTACTGCATCCAGTTGAGCGGCGCGTCCTCCGGGTTCGGGGAGCGGTAGTACTCGGGCTCGCGATGGAACGTGCGGACCAGGTCCTCCCGGCGCTTCACGACGAGCGCGCCGATGTCGTACGCCTGGAAGAACCATTTGTGGGGGTCGATCGTGACGGAGTCGGCACGCTCGAGGTCGGGCACGCGATCCGCGTCGCGCTTCGAGAACCGGGCGGCGCCGCCGTACGCGGCGTCGACGTGCAGCCACATCCCCTCGCGCTCCGAGATGTCGGCCAGCTCGCCCACCAGGTCCACCGACCCGGTGTTCGTGGACCCGCTCACCGCGGCGATCGCGAGCGGGGTGAGGCCCTCGGCCCGGTCCTGGGCGATCGCGGCCGCGACCGGCGCCCCCTGCAGCCGGAACCGCTCGTCCGAGGGGACGATCCGAAGCGTCACCGGCGGGAACCCCAGCGTGGACAGGGCGCGCTCGATCGAGAAGTGCGCCTGGTCCGAGGCGTACACGCGGACGCCCTCCAGGGCGGACCCCCGTGGCGGCTCGGGCAGGTCGAGGAGCCGCGCGAGGTGCACGTCGCGGGCCACGTTCAGGGCCATGATGTTCGCCATCACGCCGCCGGACGTGAGCACCCCCCAGCTGCCGGGCCCGAACCCCACCAGGCCGCGGAGCCAGGACGTGACCTCCTCCTCCACGAGCGCGGCCACCGGGCCCGCGGCCCACACGTCGACCCCCTGATGCACCCACTGGGACAGGACCTCGCCCGCGATGGACGCCGGCAGGGGGGGCGGGGTGAAGTAGCTGAACGACCTCGGGTGCTGCGAGTTGAAGACGTGCGGCGCGATACGCTCCCGGAACTCGGCCAGGATGTCCTTCGACGTCGACGGCGCGTCGGGCGCGGGTCCCGGCTCGTTCGTCCGACCGTAGAACCAACGTCGCAGGTCGGGGTAGGAGTCGGGCGCGACGGGACGGCGCATCGCCTCGCCGTAGAGGTAGTCGAGGGAGGCCTCCCACGTGAGCCGGCCGAGCTCCTCGAGCGCCTCGCGCGCCTCGGCGGGGTCGCGGAAACCGATCAGCTCGGGTTCGGGATGCCAGGAGAAGGCGTCGGACACGCCCGGACTCTACCGAATACGCTGGCCGCTCCATGGGTGAGCCGACGATCGAGCGGGGGCGCGTCCACGAGCTGAAGCGCCGCGAGGACGAGCGGTTCGCGGCGGAGCACCCGCGCTCGTTGGAGCTGCTCGCCCGAGCCCGAGCTTCGATGCCGAACGGCGTGCCGATGGCATGGTTGGCCGATCCCGGCACGTACGAGCACCCGGTGTGGGTCCTCGAGGGCAAGGGCGCGCGGTTCCGCGACGCCGACGGCCGGGAGTACGTGGATTTCAACCTCGCCGACATGAGCATGTTCTGCGGCTACGCGCCGGGACCCATCGTCGAGGCCGTGTCCCGCCGGATGGCGGGCGGGAACCAGTTCCTGCTGCCCGTCGAGGACTCCATCTGGGTCGCCGAGGAGCTGGCCCGGCGGTGGGCGCTCCCGAAGTGGCAGTTCACGCTGTCGGCCTCGCAGGCCAACACCGAGGTGATCCGTGTGGCGCGGGTCGCAACGGGCCGCTCGATCGGACTCATGTTCGAGGGCAAGTACCACGGCCACTTCGACCAAGCGCTCGTGGCACTGGAGGACGGGCACGAGGTGCCCGAGGAGCTCGGGCTGCCCGCCGGGGTCGCCGAGCAGACCCGCGTGATCGCGTTCAACGACCTCGAGGCGCTCGAGCGCGCGCTCGAGCCGCACGACGTCGCCGTGGTGCTCCTCGAACCGGCCATGACGAACAACCACGGCCTGATCCTTCCGGACCCCGGCTTCCACGAGGCGCTCCGACGGATCACGCGCGAGACCGGCACGCTCCTCGCGTACGACGAGACCCACACGCTCGTGTGCGGGCCCGGAGGGCTGGTCCGGGAGTGGAGCCTCGAGCCCGACCTCGTGTCGCTCGGCAAGTCGATCGCGGGCGGCGTGCCGATCGGCGCCTACGGGATGACCGACGACGTGGCCGAGGTGTTCCGCTCCGCCGACCCGCCCGAGGGCGCTCACCCCGGGGTGGCCACCGGCGGCACCCTGTTCGCGAACGCGCTGACGTTCGCGGCCGCACGCGCCGCGCTCGGGGAGGTCCTCACCGCGGATGCCTACACGCACACCGCGGCGCTCGGCGGCCGGCTGGCAGACGGGATGGAGGTGTCGGTGCGGCGGGTCGGGCTGCCCTGGACGATCCACAGGCTCTCCCCGCGGTCCGGGTACACATTCTCGAAACGGTTGCCGCGCAATGCTCGGGAGGCCATCGCCTGCGAAGACCGGCTGCTGGTGCACCTGATCCGCGTGTGGCTGGCGAACCGAGGCGTGTGGGAAGCGATCCCCGGAGCCGGGCCAACCGTATCGGTGCCCGCAGCGGAGGGCGACGTGGACGGCTACGTCGGGGCCTTCGCCGAGCTGCTGGCCGCGCTGACGGCCTAGGAGGTTCTCGCGAGGGCGCGGCCCAGGAGCTCGTCCGCCTCGTCCACGAAGACCCGCGCCCCGAGCAAGCTCATCACGTCGCGCGCCTTCCGCAGGGCCTCGGCGGCCTCGGCCGTCCGACCGAGCCCCAGCAGGCACCGGCCCCTGCCGAGCAGCGACCGGCCTCGCTCCAGAGGGAACCCGTAGTCCGTCCAGACCCTCACCGAGCGCGCATACAGCTCCTCGGCCCGTGCGAGGTCCCCGCCATGCTCGGCCAGGATCGCCCGGCACGTGAGCAGCGACAGCTCCTGCCGGGTGGCGGTGGGCTCACCTGCGCCGTCGACGAGCTCCTCGGCGCGGCCGACCTGGCCGATCCGGATCAGCACCCGGACGGCGACCGGCAAGAACATCCGCCGGTAGTCGGGCTGGTCCTCGGTGGCCTCCAGGAACTCGTCGAGCAGCCCGGCGGAGCCCTCGAGGTCGCCCTGCCGGTACCGGAGCTCGGCGACGACCAGCAGCGACGGCGCGAGGTACTCGGCGTACTGGATGTCACGGGCCCGCGCGAGCAGTCCCTCGGCCGTCGCCGCAACGGGTTCGAGCTCGCCGCGCCGCAGGAACACCCACGACCGGTAGATGAGGGCCACCGTGCCGACCCGCGTGGCGCCGTGGGCCTGCTCCCACTCGAGCATGTCCCCGGCGATGCGCAGGACGCGATCCCAGTCGCCGAGGTCGAAGAGCGCCTCCAGCGCGCCGCCCTCGGCCCACATCGCCATCGTGGTGAACCCCCGGACCTCACAGAACTCGGTCATGTCGGCCCACACGGCCGAGGCCGCGGACGGTCCCTCCCACGCCCACAGCGCGTAGGCGAGGTTGTTGTACGCCACCGCAGTCTCCTCGCCCAGGCCGAGCTCGAGCGCGCGGCGAAGCGCCTCCCGCAGGTCGTCCAGGCCCTCGCGATCGCCCAGCGCGCTGCGGGCCGCCCCCCGGTACTGGAGCGCCAGGACCTCCTCGTCCTCCAGCCCGAGCTCGTCCGCGAGGCCGATGGCCCGCTCGGCCCACGGGATGGCCTCCGCGCTCTCCCCGGCGACGTACAGGTGAGCGGCCATGCGGGTGCACGCCCGCGCGAGCTCCGGGCCCGGCCCCTCGCGCTCCAGCAGCGTGATCGCCTCGCGTAGCAGCCCTCGCGCCTCCTCGCCGTGCTTCGTCGGCAGGCGGGACAGCCGGGCCATGGTCTCCCCCAGGCCGAGGTCGTCGCCCTGGAACTCGCGCATGGCCAGCGCGAAGTCCTCTTCGGCCTGGGCGAACCGCCCGAGAGCCCCCGCCACCTCCGCCGCCTCCACCAGGGCCCGGGTCCGGTCGGGGTCGCCCACCGCCAACACCTCCCGGGCCCGGCGGTAGAACGTCTCGGCCCGGGTCGCATCGAGCCGCTTCGCCCGGTCGCCGGCGAGGAGCAGTGCCGAGCCGGCGTCGCGCTCCAGCTCCGGCGTGACCTGCCCCGTGGCTCGGGCCAGCTCCAGGGCCTCGCCGTAATGGTGGGCCAGGAGCTCCGACAGATCCGAGACCCGATCTCCCGCCACGCTTCGGATCCAGGAGGCCACCGCCAGGTGCTTGACCCCGCGCGCGGCGCGTGGGATCTGTCCGTACGCCACGTCTTGCACGAGGACGTGCCAGAACGCGTACTCGGCCTCCCCCTTCACGGTGGAGATCCGGGAGGGTCGAACGAACTCGCGACGGACGAGCTCGTGGAGGATGACCTCCGCCTCGTCGCGACCGATCCCGGCCATCGACGCCACGGCGCCAGCCCAGAAGACCTTGCCGGCGACGGCGGCATCCTGCAGCACCACCTTGTGGTCGAGCGGCAGCGTGTCGAGGCGCGCCCCGATCAGCAGCTGGAGGGTCTGCGGGACGGCGACCTCTGCGGCCGCGCCCGACACCCCTCGAGCCACGTCCACGATCCCCTGGTCCCGCAGCATCCGGACGAACTCCTCGGCGTACAGGGGGTTACCGCCCGAGCGCTCCAGCAGCGTGGCCTGGGTCTGCGCCGGCAGCACGGCGCTGTCGAGGAGCGCGGACACGAGCATCGCGGTCTCCTGGGAGGAGAACGGCGCCAGCGCGATCGAGGTGGCGTTGCGGCGTCCTCCCCCCCAGTTCGGATGGCGCTGGTAAAGCTCCGGACGGGCCGCGCAGACCACCAGGAGCGGCAGCCCCACGATCCAGTCCACAACGTGCTCGATGAACGCGAGCATCGGCTCGTCGGCCCAGTGGAGGTCCTCGAACACCAGGATCGTGGGCGAGCTCGCGGCCAGCGCCTCCACCCATCGTCGCCAGGCGGTGAACAGCTCCTCCCTCGGCACGTCGGCCGCGGAGCGCGGCAACCCTGCGAGGGGCGCGAGCCGAGCCTGCATCCAGTCCCGCTCGCCAGGATCGGCCACGAACGGCTCGACGGCGCCCCGAAGCTTCGGCTCGACGTCGGCCGGCGGGTCGGACTCGAGGATCCCGGCCTCCGCTTTCACGATCTCGGCGAGCGCCCAGAAGCTGATCCCCTCGCCGTACGGCAGGCACCGGCCCTGGCGCCACCGGATGAGATCGGGGAACTCGTCGACGAACGAGCCGAGCTCCTGGATCAGGCGCGTCTTGCCCACGCCGGGCTCGCCCGTGATCGTGACCAGCTGAACGGATGATTCCGAGACCGCCCGGCGGAACGCACCCTCCAGCAGCGTGCGTTCCTCCCGACGACCGATGAACGGCGTCTGCGGCTGCGGACGCGCATCCACGCCGAACCGGCTCCGAGCCTCGACGGCCCGCCACACCTCGAGGGGCTCCGCCTTGCCCTTCACCACGACGGGATCGCGATCCTCGTAGCTGAAGGCGCGGTCGGTCGCCCGGTGCGTGGGCTCGCCTACCACGATCTCGCCCTCGGCGGCGATCTGCAGGAGCCGCGAGGCCGTATTCACCACGTCGCCGGTCACGGCTTCGCCGATCTGCGGACCGGAGCCGGGCCGAGCCACGACCGCCTCCCCCGTGTTCACGCCGACCCGCACGGCGGCCGGCAGGTGCGGGTTGCGCTCGGCGAGCCCGGGCATCGCCTCCACCACGTTCAGGGCCGCGCGGACGGCACGCTCCGGATCGTCCTCGTGTGCTACCGGAGCGCCGAACACGCCGAGCACCGTGGGGCCCATGAACTTGTCGATGGTGCCGCCGAAGTTCGTGACCTGCTGCCGGACCAGGCCGTGGTAGGGGGCGAGGGCCTGTTGCAGGTCCTCGGGATCGCCGCCCTCGCCGACGCCGAGCAGCTCACAGAACACCACGGTGACGATCTTGCGCTCCTCGCCGCCGGGACCCGCCGGTGGCGCGAGCGCCGAGCCGCACCGGCCGCAGAACCGCGCCCGGTCGGGGTTCTCCTCGCCGCAGTGCCCGCAGACCAGCACGCGGCAAGTCTACGGGTCACCCG
The DNA here is from genome assembly GCA_036390995.1 of Actinomycetota bacterium. Classification (GTDB taxonomy): domain Bacteria; phylum Actinomycetota; class UBA4738; order UBA4738; family HRBIN12; genus DASQQQ01. The sequence goes on from DASWAT010000064.1 coordinate 61,119, forward strand.
GCCGTGGCCAGCCAGCCGTCGATGCCCTGCTCGATGTCGGCCTTCAGGGCGTCGTCGGCGAAGGACGCACGGACGCCGTTCCGCGCGATGGCGCCGAGAACCTCGTCGTCGAGCCCGAACGTCTCGCGGACCAGCTCGTACTCGCCGGTGAGCGGCGAGGAGAACATCGACGGATCGTCGCTGTTCAGCGTGACCACGAGGCCGGCGTCGAGCAGCCTCGGCAGCGGGTGGGCGCCCATCGACCGGACCACGCGTGTCATCACGTTCGAGGTCGGACAGACCTCGAGCGGGATCCGCCGATCGCGGAGCTCGGTCACGAGGCGCTCGTCCTCCAAGCACCGGATGCCGTGCCCCAGGCGCTCGGCCCGGAGCGAGTCGAGCGCCCCCCGGATGCTGGCCGGGCCGGCCGTCTCCCCCGCGTGCGGCAGGGAGTGCAGGCCGGCGTCCGTGGCCCGATGGAAGAGCTCCGCGTAGGCCTCCGGCGGATGGCGCTCGTCGCCCCCCAGGCCGACGCCGATCACGCCGTCGGCGCGGTGCCGGACCGCCGACTCGAGGGCCGCGCGGGAGAGCTCCATCGGCAGGCCTCGGACCAGGTCCACGAGGGGGCGGCAGACGATCCCGAAGTCGCGCTCCCCGTCGGCGAACCCCTGGAGCACGCCGAGGACCGGCCCGTCCCAGTCGTCCAGGCGCGGCCCGTGCTCGGGCAGCGAGAACGAGACCTCGGCGTACCGGACGCCCTGCGCCGCCTCGTCCTCGCAGAGCTCGTACGCGATCCGGCGGAAGTCCGCGGGCGCGCACAGGCACTGGAGCCCGGCCACCCACTCGTCGATGAAGTGCCGGAAGTCCCGGAAGCCGTATCGTCCGTCGCGCAGACCCTCCGGCAGCTCGACGCCGGCCCGCGAGGCCAGCTCGACGACGGTCGACGGGCGCATCGACCCCTCGAGGTGGACGTGCAGGTCCACCTTCGGGAGTGCGGACAAGGCTCGGCCGGCGTTCATGGCCGGCGAGCCTATCGGACCGCTACGCGGCCGGGATCCTCCGCCCGTACATCTCCTCGGCTGCCGGCCGCCCCGCGGGTGCCCCGGCGTCGCCCGGCAGCCAGCCGGCGGTTCCGCCCGGTGCCTGCCGGGCCATGGCCTCGGCCATCATGCGGACCAGCCGAGCCCCCCACGGACCCCAGCAGTGCGGCTTGTTCTTGCCGTAGTGGAACTCCGCCTCGGCAGCCGGGTGGGTGGTCGAGTCCAGGAACGCCTGCAGCAGCTCGACCGCGTTGTTGAGGAAGAACGTGTCGTCGTCGCCCACCCAGACGTGGATCTTCCCGGCCAGCTTCGGGCCCACGCCCGACCAGTGCTCGTCGAGGTACCAACGCAGGTCCATGGGGTGCCAGGCCCTCGCCACGGCGTGGTCGATCTCGCCGGTCATCTTGTCCCAGATGGGGGCCGGATAGCCGTCCTCGCCCTGGGGACCGTACACGGCCTGCCAGATGTCCCACTGACCGAGCTGCGAGCGACCGTTCGTTCCGAGCGCCGCCTCCCAGTGGTTCTCCTCGTCCATGGTCCAGATCGTGTCGCCGGGGACGGTCCTGGCGGACGGCCTCGGCACCTGCTCCCACTCGTACGGGGTCCAGTAGGCGTTCTGATCCTCGTACACGTTCACGAGCTGGTGGGACCGGAAGTCCACGGAGTCCGGGCACAGACCCCACGCCCCACCGTAGAAGCCCGGGTAGAAGACCTGCTGCGCGAGCGCCTCCCAGCCTCCGGTCGACCCGCCCGTGAGGGTCCGGGCCCAGGGCTTGGGCATCCCCCGGAACTGCTTCTGGATCGCGGGGATGAGCTCGTCGACGATGGCATCGCCGTAGGGCCCGAGGTTCGCCGAGTTCACCGCGTACGAGTCGTCGAAGAACGGGTTCTCGTGCCGGAGCTCGACCACGATCGCACGAGGCGCGGCGTCCGACACCCACCACTTGGAGAACCGTCCCGCGAGCTTCTCGTCGAACCCGAACGGGTTGTCGAACGGGAAGTGCCCGTGCAGGTAGATCACCGGGTACCGGCGAGTCCCGTTCGCCCGGTACCCCTCGGGGAGCAGCACGTTCGCCGCGATGTACATCGGCTGGCCCCAGAACTCGGTGAGCAGGTGGCTCCGGATCTTGACGTGCTTCACGTGCTTCGAGTCCTTGGGGTTCCCCTGCTGGCAGGTTCCGCCCTTGGGAACGGGATCGGAGGGCTCGATGGTCTGGTCCAGCGTCAGGTCGACGGCGCCGGCGTCCGGCGACAGATGCAGCTTGACCGGTGTGCTGTACAGGTTCCCCGGCGAGTCCAGGAAGTACCCGCCGTCGCCGCACGGCAGGTGCAGCTGCACGACGGACCCGTCGGATCGATCGAACGTGGTGTAGACGTTCAGGAACGCCTGCACCGAGTAGTCGCCTGCCGGGAGCTGGTCGAGCGAGGCGAGCGGGTACCCGTAGACGTCGGCCCCGCCGTCCAGCACCATGGCTTGCCCCGGCGCCACGTCGGAGACGTCCGTACCCCAGAACGGCGGACCGAGGATGTCCACCTGGAACCGCGGCTCCGGATCTTGCGTCGTGGACACGATCACGAACACCCGGCCTGTCGCCGCGTCCGCGCGCACGTCCGATCCGAACGACACCCGGAACTGGAGCGCCCCAGCTCCCTGAGCGCCTCCGGCCGTCCCGAACGCGGCCGTCGCCAGCACCAGCGCCGCAACCCACGCAGCATGTCTGCGCATGGCCCCCTCCTTCGGTGTGCCTCCTGCCGAACCTACTCCCTCCCCCAGGGGTCGCCGGAGGGGCGAAGGTCCCTAGCGGACGAGGCGCGAGAGCCGCCGGTCGGCGAGCACCTTGCCGCCGGTCTGGCAGGTGGGGCAGTACGTGACCTCGTGCGACTCGTACGAGATCCGCCGGAGGTCGTCACCGCACATCGGGCACGGTGTCCCGGAGCGGCCGTGCACGGTGAAGTGATCGCCGATCTTCGTGGGGAGCCCTCCCGTGCGCCGGCGTTCGACCTCGAGGGCTTCGGCGAGGATCGAGCGCGTGGCGTCGAGGAGATCCGCTCGCTGCTTCGCGGACAGCGAAGCGAGCGTCGCGTAGGGAGACAGCTTCGCTCGGTGCAGGACGTCGTCCGAGTAGCCGCGGCCGATGCCGGCCACCGTTCGCTGGTCGCGCAGGATCGTGTGGATCCGCCGTCCATCGTCGCCCTCGAGCACGAACCGCTCGAACGCCGGCGAGTCCGGCTCGGGGCCCAGCTTGGCCAGGGGCCCGTCGTCGCCATCGCCGAGGATCCACCACCCGGCCTTGCGCTCGCGCCCGAACTCCTTCACCAGGATCGATGGACGCGCGTCGAAGCGCAGCCGGAGGACGGCGCCGCGAGGCTTCGTCCGCTTCGGGGGGTCCTCCACATCCACGCGTCCTCCCTGCGACAGGTGCACCAACAGTCGCGGGCCGTCGAGATGGAAGACCAAGAACTTGCCGCGACGGCCGACCGTACGCAGCGGACGCCCCTCGAGCTCCGAGACGCGCGGGGTGACGGTCTTGAGCGACGAGAAGCTCAGGAGGTCGGCGCCCTGCAGCGTCGTGCCGCCCACGGCGGCGTCCAGCCGCTCGGCGAGGGCTTGCACCTCGGGGAGCTCCGGCATCCCGCCACTCTAGCCACCCGAACGCGATCGAGCCGCCGGGCGGCTTCCGGCGGCTCGATCGACGTCGTGCTCGTTCAGGCGGTGATGTTCATGCGGTGATCAGCTCCCGAGCGCTCATCGTCCGGCGTATCGCGGCGGCCCGGGCGGCCACGTACACGCCGGACAGGCCAACGAGCCCGTACACGACCCGGGTGATCGCGCTGGTCTCTCCGAAGTCCATCCCGAACAGCGCGGCCACGAGGTCGAACCTGGCGATCGCCACCAGACCCCAGTTGAGCGCGCCAACGAGCACCAGCAACAGGGCCAGGACATCGAGCTTCTTCATCGGTGCGGCTCCTTTCGCTCCGTCGGACCCCCTCGGTCCGTCGATCCCATGATGCCGGAAGCTATGCGACGTCGTCCATTCTGGCAGCCACAGTGCATAGGTTTTGGCCCGAGCCACTCGGCGGACTGGTCGCGGGTGGCGGTGGTCCGTCGCCGATGAACCGCATGACCTCGGGCTCGGCGTACATCGCGGCCAGGTCGTCCATATCCTCGGGGACGAACGGTCGCAGACGCAGGCGCGCGGTCTCGATGACCGGGATGCTCATCCGATCCCGGCGGCGGCGCGACGGACGATCTCGACGCACTCGTCGATCCTGTCCTTGTGCGTGCGGTGCGACAGGATGCACGCCCGGATCGTGAAGCGGCCGTCGATCACGGTGCTCGACAGGAACACCCGCTTCGACGCGTTGATCGCCTCGAGCAGGCGCCGGTTGGCGGCGTCGGCGCCGCCGGCCAGCCGGAACGGGACCACCGTGAGGTCCGGCTGCCACGGCAGCTCCAGGGCGGGATCGGCCCCGAGCTCCTCGTAGAGGTGGCGCGCCAGGTCGAGCTTCTCGTCGAGCGCCTCCCGGAACGCCGAGACCCCGTGGAGCTTCAGCGGGAACCACACGCGGAGGCCGCGGAAGTCGCGCGAGAGCTCGGCCGAGTACTCGGCGAAGTTCGGGATGTCGGCATCGGCCGCCAGGTCCTGCAGGTACGCGGCCCCCACGAAGTGCGCCTCGCGGAGCTTCGCGCCGTGCCGCACCACCAGCGCGCCGGTCCCGTACGGCAGGAACATGCCCTTGTGCGGGTCCAGCGTGATCGAGTCGGCGCGCTCGATCCCCGCGAACCGCTCGCGGCCGCGCTCGGTGAGCTGGAAGAACCCGCCGTACGCGCCGTCCACATGGAGCCACAGGCCCTCGGCCTCGCACACGTCGGCGATCCCGCCGAGCGGGTCGATCGTGCCGGTGTTCGTCGTGCCGGCCGAGGCCACCACGGCGAACGGCGCGAACCCGGCGCCCCGGTCCTCGGCGATCATCTTCCGCAGCGCGCCGACGTCCATCCGCAGCTCGGGCGTCGCCGGCACCCGCCGGACGTTCCGCGCCGGGAACCCGGCGAGCATCGCCGCCTTCGTGACCGAGGCGTGGACGTGCTCGCTCACGTACAGCGCGCCGTGCAGGAAGTCCTCGGGCAGGTGCACGGTGCGCGCCGTGACGATCGCCGAGAGGTTCGCCATCGAGCCGCCGGAGGTGAGCACGCCGCGCGCCTCGGCCGGGAAGCCGAACAGCTCACAGAGCCATCGCACGACGTTGTTCTCGATCTGGGCGGCGACCGGAGCCTCGCCCCACAGGTTCACGAACCGATCGATCGTGGTGGACAGGAGGTCGGCCAGGGAGGATGCGAAGAGCCCTCCCCCGGGGATGTACGCGAGGAACCCGGGGCCCGCGTTGTCGGCCGAGTTGTTCGCGATCGTGTCCACGAGTTCGATGAGCGGCGGGAACTCGCCCCCGAGCTCGGACGGCGACTCGCGGTGTCGCCGAGCCACGGCCTCCGCCTCCTCGAACCTCGAGGCCGGCGCTTCCCCCCGCCCGCGCAGGAACTCGATCACATAGGCGAGCGCGGCCTCGCCCATCTCGCGCATCTGCTCGGGGGACGGATCGAGCGGATACATAGCGCCCATCCTACCGAGCCCTCGTCGGGGGCCGTGACGGACCGTCAGGCAAGGCGGTGCCGCATCCAGATGTTCGGCTCGACGTACACGCACTGGTCCCGCTCGCGGTCGACGTGCACGGGAACGAGCGCGCCGGGGGCCAGCACGGCGTCGGACTCCTCCTCGAACAGGAAGAACTGGAACGGTGCGAACGTGCCCTCGAACAGCTCGCCCCACAGCTCGTTGCACACGGTGTCGTGGAGCATGAACTCCGGCCATGCCGGACGGACGGTCTCGTCCCACCGCTCGTCCAGGTCCGGCCGCTCGACGAGGGAGACGACCTTCACGGGCGCGGCGCGGGCCGAGCAACGACCGTGAGGAGCCTCCGGGACGCTTCGGCCACCTCGTCGACGGCCGCATCGAAGGCTTCCGCGTTGCGCTTGGAGGGCGCGCGATACCCGCTCACCTTCCGGACGAACTGGAGCGCGGCCTCTCGGATCTCGTCCTCGGTCGCGATCTCGCCATCCGGGCTTCGAAGACGCTTGATGCTCCTGCACATGTCGCGATGCTACCCATCACGCGAGCACTACGTCGCGACGGAGCCACCGCGCGACGTCATGGATGGTCACGTTCAGGAGGCGGGGCTCCGCAACGACCGCCCGGCGGTGACGCCGGTCGGCTCGCCGTCGGCCACGGCCACCCGACCGTTCACGACGACCCAGTCGACGCCCTCGGGGAAGTCGTGCGGGTAATGCTCCGTGATGGGGTCGTGGGGGAACAGGTTCGTGGCCCGGTCGCGGACCCGCTCGAGGTCGAGCACGACGAGGTCCGCGGCCATCCCGGGCGCGATCGCGCCGCGATCGGTCAAGCCCAGGCGGCTCGCGGGCATCCAGGTCATCTTGCGCACGGCCTCCTCCACGGTGAGCACCGGCTCGTTCACCACGAAGCGCTCGAGGATGCCTGGGAACTCGCCGTAGCTGCACGGCATGTACGGCGGAGGATCGGCGACGTTCGCGCCGCGCGGCATGACCCAGCCGTCGGAGCAGAGCATCACCATCGGATGGCGCATGAGCGCCTTCACCACGTCGAGCTCGATGTAGTCGAACAGCCCCATCGCGGCGCCGCGGCTCGCGACGATGCGGTCGAGGTAGGCGGTCCACCCGTCGGTCCCCTCCCGCTCCGCGATCTGGGCGATCGTCCGCCCCGCGTCCCCGTCCGCGCCGGGACCCGGCAGGAGCCACACGCGGTCCCACGCCCGATGCTTGAGCAGCCCCACCGGCCCGTACGCCGGCCGGCGATCATCGGTCGTCTCGGCGATCAGCTCACGCCGCCGCTCGGGTGAGCCCAGGAGCGCCATCAGGTCGTCCGGCGAAAGCTCGTGCGTCCACTGCGGCAGGCCGTACCGGAGATCCCATCCCAGGTCCGTGTGACCGTCGTTGTCGACCGCGACGTCGAGACCGCGAGCGCGAGCGTTCTCCCACAGTCGCATCACGTCGGGAAGCAGATGGGTGCCGCCGTGCTTCGGCGCGTTGTGGCTGATCTGGATGCGGCACCCGGAGCGCTCGCCGATCTCGATGCACTCGCGGACGGCGTCTGCCACGGTCTCGCGCTCACCCCGGATGTGGCTGGCGTACAGCCCGCCGTGGCTCGCGACGACCTCCGCGAGCGCGACGATCTCGTCGGTGTCCCCGAAGCAGCCCGGCGGGTAGACGAGCCCGGTCGACATGCCGAACGCGCCGGCGCGCATGGCCTCCTCCACGTGGCCCCGCATCCGGTCGAGCTCCTCGGCCGCGGGCGGACGCTGCTCGTAGCCCAGCACCGCAAGACGCACCGACCCGTGGCCGACCAGTGGAACGACGTTCACACCGACGCCGGCACGCTCGACGGCGTCCAGGTACTCCCCGAACGTGGACCATGCGTACGGCACGGGATGCCCGTAGTCGGGGAAGCTCTGCTCGGCCAGGTGCCGGGTTCCCTCTGCCACCGGTGCCGGAGAGACCCCGCAGTTGCCGGTGACGTGCGTGGTCATCCCCTGCCGGACCGCGTTCTCCGCGGTCGGGTCCTGCAGGATCCCGATGTCGCTGTGGGTGTGGATGTCGACGAAGCCCGGACAGACGTACCGGCCCTCGGCCCGGACCACGCGGGCGGCATCGGCCGGTTCGAGCGCGCCCACCGCGACGATCCGGTCCCCCACGATCCCGACGTCCCCGGGCCGCCACGGGCTCCCGGTCCCGTCGACGATCCGGCCGCCCCGGATCAGCAGGTCGAACGCAGGCACGCCGGGAGCTTACGGGTCCCCGCGACCTCGTGCTTGCCCCCGCTCCGATCCCCGATTACCATCGTCGAACGCATGTTCGATGCCTTCGCTGCCTTGAACCCGGCCCAACGCGAGGCCGTGGAGCACGTCGACGGTCCTCTGCTCGTCGTGGCCGGCGCCGGGAGCGGTAAGACGTGGACGCTCGCATGCCGCGTGGCGCGACTGGTCGAGCACGGCGTGAAGCCAGAACGGATCCTCTTGCTGACGTTCACCCGCAGGGCGGCGCGCGAGATGCTGAGCCGCGCCGAGCGGCTGACCGGCCGGCTGCCGCTCGGGCGCGTGTGGGGTGGCACGTTCCATGCCACCGCGAACCGCCTGCTGCGCCTGCAGGGACGTGCGGTGGGCGTGCCGCCCGACTTCACCGTGCTCGATCGCACCGACACCGCCGACCTCATGGACCTGATCCGGGGCGAGCTCGGCCTGGGCCAGGGCACGCGGCGCTTCCCGCGCAAGGAGACCCTCGCCGACGTCTACTCGCGCACCGCGAACGCCGAAGAGAAGCTGCCGCAGGTCCTCGAGCGCGACTTCCCGTGGTGCGCCGACGAGCTCGATGGCATCCGCGCCGTCTTCGAGGGGTACACCCGACGCAAGCGTGCGCAGCGGTGCCTGGACTACGACGATCTCCTCCTCTTCTGGCGCGCACTCGCCGCGTCCCCGGCCGGCCCTCGCGTGGCCGCGATGTTCGACCACGTCCTCGTGGACGAGTACCAGGACACGAACGCCCTCCAGGCCGACATCCTGGCCGCGCTGAAGCCCGACGGGCGGGGGCTCATGGTGGTGGGCGACGACGCGCAGGCCATCTACGCGTTCCGGGCAGCGACGGTCCGCAACATCCTCGAGTTCCCCCAGCGCTTCCCCGGCACCACCATCGTGCGTCTCGAGCAGAACTACCGCTCCACGCAGCCGATCCTCGACGCCACGAACGCGGTGATCGCGCTGTCGTCCCAGCGGCACGAGAAGACGCTCTGGTCCGAGCGGGCGGACGGACCCCGGCCGCTGCTGCTCACCTGTCTGGACGAATCCGACCAATCCGACGCCGTGTGCCGCGCCGTGCTCGAGCATCGCGAGCGCGGCGTTCTGCTCAAGGACCAGGCGGTACTGTTCAGGGCCGCGCACCACAGCGACCTGCTCGAGGTCGAGCTGTCCCGGCGGAACATCCCGTTCGTGAAGTACGGAGGGCTCGCCTTCATGGAGTCGGCGCACGTGAAGGATGCGCTCGCGGTGTTACGCCTGCTCGACAACCCGCGCGACGAGGTCAGCTGGTTCCGGGTCCTGCAGCTGCTCGACGGCGTGGGGCCGGCCACGGCACGTCGGCTGATGGGCGAGGTCGGCGTGACCGGCGCCGCCACAGGAACCGATGGAATCGAGAGCCCTTCACCACTGACCCGCCTGCTCGAGACCGACCTCTCGGTCCCCGCCGAGGCGCGCTCGGAGCTCGACGAGCTGCGCGGCGTGACCCGCGACTGCGCCGATGATATCCCCCTTGCGGTGCAGCTCGAGCGGGTCCGCCGGTTCCTCGAACCGATCTTGGTGCGGCGGTACGACAACGCCGACGTCCGCCTCCGCGACCTCGAGCAGCTCGAGCAGCTCGCGTCGGCCTATCCCACGCGGGAGCGGTTCGTCACCGACCTCACGCTGGACCCGCCGTCGGCCACCGGCGACCTGGCCGGGCCGCCGCTGCTGGACGAGGATCACCTCGTGCTCTCCACGATCCATTCGGCCAAGGGCGGCGAGTGGGACGTGGTCCACGTGATCCACGCCGCCGACGGCATGATCCCCTCGGACATGGCCACCGGCGACGACGCCCAGATCGAGGAGGAGCGCCGTTTGTTCTACGTCGCGCTCACCCGGGCCCGCGACGAGCTCCGCGTGTACGTCCCGCTCCGGTACCACCGGCGGAACCGGGGCCGAGAGGACCGGCACCTCCACGCCCAGCTGACGCGGTTCCTGCCCGAGGGCGTCATCGAACGCTTCGACCGGTGCGCCTCGTACTCCGACCCGCAGGCCGGCGACGCTGCCCCGTCCACGGCCGACGGCGAGGGTGAGCCGGCCGAGATGGAAACGGTCGACCGGTTCCTGGCCGGCTTGTGGGCAAGCTAGTCTGGACCAGACTAGCTGGGCCGTGCCAGCCGCTCGTGCACCCGCGCCGCGGCGGCCAGCGCGTCCGCCGCCTGTTCCGGGGGAAGGTCCACCCCCGAGAACCGCTCCCACTCGAACGCGCGGACCACGGCCTCTGCGTCCGGAACCGCTTCCTGCACGAGGATCCCCTCGCGGCGAACGCCGGTGAGGAACTCCTCGGGCGTCTCATGGTCGCGCCGCGCGCGGCCCTCTTCCGCCAGCGCCCGGGACAGCGTCACGAACGCCGCGGCCGCACCGGTGGGCGACGGTCCTTGCCCCCGGACGCGCTTCCGCCGGCGGGCGAGCACGCCGATCGCGATCAGCCCGCCGAGTCCCGCCACCGCCACCGGCCACGCCGCCAGCACTCCCTGGGCGGCGGTCGCGATCGCTCGCCCCGCGGCGCGCCCTGCGGCCCTGACCGGCTCGGGCGTGATCGACGCCAGGAACCGGCCGACCGCTCGGATGACCTCCGGCGCGATGAACCTGCCGCCGAGCCCCGGGTCCGCCGGCGGCACCCCGAACGTCGGGTCGTAGGGCACCCACCCGATGCCGGGGTACAAGACCTCCACCCACGCGTGGGCGTCGGCCTCGCGGACTTCGTAGTAGCCGGTGAACGGGTTCCGCTCCCCCGGCCCGAACCCCGTCACCAGGCGCGTGGGGATGCCCTCGGCCCGCAGCAGCACCGCCATCGCGCTCGCGATGTGTTCACAGAAACCCTCGCGCTCGTCGAACAGGAACCAGTCCACGGCATCCACGCCGGGGGGCTGGCGGGGGACGTCGAGGTTGTAGGTCGTGTTGCGCTGCAGCCATCGCTGCACCGCCATGACCTTGTCGTAGGTCGTGACCGCCCCCCCGGTGATCCGATCCGCGAGCGCCACGTCTCGCTCCGGCAGGTCGTTCGGCAGCTGCGTGTACCGCCGTACCGCTGCGGCATCGTACGTGCCGATCGCTCCCCGCAGGATCGCCGGAGTGGTCACCGGCACCTGCGACACGACCGAGTAGACCATCCCGTCTTCGAGGTAGATCGGCGACCGGAGCGATCCGTACGCGTCGATCGAGAGGTTCGCGGTGGGGAAGAAGACCTGCTCGGGAGCGAACGCGGAGAACACGATGTTCGGCTCCCGCCCCGCCACGTAGAACGTCGTCACGATGCGCCGCGTCGGCGCGCCGAACCCCTCGGCCGGTGCGGGGATCGCGAAGCTCTGGTCGATGGAGTCCTGCCCGATCGTCTGCGTCTGCGTGTCCGACGCCGTCCACGCGGTCCCGTCGAACGTGTCGTAGACCTGTCCCCGCCACAGCGCCGCCTGCGGGGTCCGCACGCGCATCACGATGCGATCCGACAGCCGTCCGCGGGCGCGCAGGTCCACGGTGGAGCCGAACCCCGGGTATGCGGTCGGGGCGAAGTCCACCACCGGACCGCCGGGCCCCGCCGACGCCGGCAGGCCGGGGTTCAGCACCTGCCCCGCGAACCCCTCGACCGCAACGGCGTTGCGAACGGCGAACGGCGGCAGCCGGACGAACGCACCGGGGAGCCGGGGCAGGACCAGGAACACGGCCGAGACGGCCGTGAGCGTCGCGGCCGTCGCGGCCACCAGCGATCGGCCGAACGCCGGCGCGGCGCCGCCCCGTTCCCGGAACCGCCGGACGAACGCCGGCTCGGCCACCTCGTGCGTCGCCGGCCGCTGCGAGAGGTACAGCCACGCCCCCGCCAGCGCGGTCCACGGGACCAGGAAGACCAGGAAGCCGGTGCCGAAGGACAGGGCGCCGGCCTCGGCCATCAGGATGAGGCTCGAGACCACGGAGAAAGCCAGGTCGCGCCGGCGCGGAACGTCGAACGAGTGCAGGACCTGCACCCACACGAACAACGAGGCGAGCGGGATCCGGGCCTCGTCCACGGTCTCGGCGAACCGAACGCCCTGCAGGAACGACCCGAGCGCGGCGAGCAGCCCGACGGCCAGCACCACCTTCGTCGCGACGTTCGCCTTCCGGCGCTGGACGTACGAGAAGACGTAGCCCGCCGGCACGAGCAACAGCCCCCCGACCGAGGTGAACGCGTCCGTGGCCCTCTGGGCGACGACGGCGACCAGGGCGACCATCACCAGCGCCCCCACGATCGCGCGGAGCGGGATCGAGTCCTCCGGCGGCTCCTTCGGACGCCGGGGCCTCACGACGCCAGCACGGTCGGTCGTGCCAGACACGCGGCCAGGTCCTCCTTCGCTCGGACTCGGTAGACGGCGACACCGCGGGCCAACAGCCCCTCCGCCAGCCGATCGGCCTCCCGCTCGGACATCACCGGCGCCCGGCGGTCGGCCGGAAAGCCGTGGGCCTCGATCAGCGCCGCGGCCACCCTCGGCGCCACGGCCTGCACGGCGGCAACGGCATCGGGGAGACCGGCGTTCGCACGCCATGTCGGCACGGCCAGCAGCACCGTCTGCACCCCGCGCAGCCTGGCTCCCAGCTCGGGAAGCATCTGCGCGAGGGCCAGACCGCCGAACGCCGGGAGCTCGGCCAGCCACTCCAGCAGGTGCGGCGGTTCCGCCCGCATCAGCGCGTCGACCGAGCCCTCACGCGCGGCGAGCAGCCGCACCCCGTGCCCGCGGCCGAGGGCCGAGAAGGCCACCGACGCGGCGACCGAGCAGGCCGTGTCGAGCGGCGTCTCCTCCTCGCCCGCGTCGGCGAGCGTGTCCACGACGATGGCCAGCCGGCGCGTGTGTTCCTGCTCGAACTCCCGGACCATCACCTGGCCGTGGCGGGCCGTCGACGGCCAGTGGACGTGCCGCATGCTGTCTCCCACCCGGTACTCGCGGATCCCCAGATACTCCGGACCCGTGCCCCGGCGCGGGGCGCTGTGGATGGCGTGCTCCGGCGTCGGAGACGCGTCCACCAGCGGCGTCGAGGGCAGCCGCACCAGGGCCGGCAGCACCAGCGTCCGCCCCGGGACCTCGAGCCGCCGCCGGCTCTCCGCGACGCCGAACGGCGCGGCCGACCGGATCCGAACCGGCGTGTCCTCCTGCAGACCCCGGCGGGCCGCACGCCGCACGGTCCCGATCACCACCCGCTCGCCCGGTGCGAGCGGCGGAACGCTCACCCGTGCGTTCGCGACGTGCGTATCCTCGACCTCGAGGCCGAGCTTCACGCCGCGGCCCCGGTTCGCCACGATCACCTCCACGAGGACGTCGTCGCCCTGCGAGGCCTCGGACGGCGACCGCCGCTCCACCTGCAGGCCGCGCACCATCCGACGAGGAAGCAGCAGGCCGACGAGCGCGGCCCCGAGCAGGATCGAGGCCAGCACCAGCAGCCACCCGGCCTGGACGCTCGTCCCCACGACGAACAGGAGTCCCGCGCCGACCACCATCGCGGCAGCGCGGCGGCGGGGCATCACGCCCCCGCGACGCCGAGGGGGACGGGCACCTGGTCGAGGATCGATCGGACGATCTCGGTCCCGCGCCCCGTGGCCGACGCTCCGACGCTTCGCAGGACCAGCCGGTGGCCGAGCACGGCCGGTGCGAGCGCCTTCACGTCGTCGGGCAGGACGAACGTCCGGCCCTCGGCAACCGCCCGGGCCTGCGCCGTGCGGGTCAGCCACAGCATCGACCGCGGCGAGGCGCCGAGCACGACCTCCGGGTGGGCCCGAGTGGCCTGGACGAGCATCACGACGTAGTCCACCACCCCCGGCTCGACGTGCACGGACCGCACCACGTGCTGATGCGCGGTCACCTCACCGGCGGAGAGCACCGGCAACAGGTCCTCGATCGGGTGCCTCAGCATCTGGCGGCGGACGATCTCCTTCGCGGCGTCGTGGCCGGGGTAGCCGACCCGCACGGTCATCGCGAACCGGTCGAGCTGCCCCTCGGGCAACGGATACGTGCCGTGCTGCTCGACCGGGTTCTCGGTGGCGATCAGCAGGTAGGGCCGGGGAAGCTCGTGCGTCACGTTCTCCACCGTGACCTGCCGTTCCTCCATCGGCTCCAGCAGGGCCGACTGCGTCCGCGGCGTGGTCCGGTTGACCTCGTCCACCAGCACGACGTTGGCGAAGATCGGCCCGGGGACGAACCGGAACTCCTTCGCGTCCTGGTCGTAAACGGAGATGCCGGTGAGGTCGGAGGGCAGCAGGTCGGGTGTCGCCTGGACCCGGCTGAAGCTGCCGTCGATCGAGGCCGCGATGGCCCGAGCCAGCATGGTCTTGCCCACGCCGGGGACGCCCTCCAGCAGCAGGTTGCCCTCGGCGAACAAACAGATCACGGCGTCCTCGACGGCTTCGCGGCCGGCGATCACGCGCTCAACGTTGTCGACCACGCGGCGGAGCGCGGCCGAGGTCTGCGCCAGGTCGAGTGGGGCGGTGGGCATCCCTTCCCGTTTCCATCGACGGGGTCCCCGCCCCGCTTGACCAGCCTAGCCGGTCCCGACCGTTCGCACGCCGGGGGGCCGCGGCCGGGCTTCGGCCCGGCTCAGTTGCCGGTGGCCAGCGTGCCGGCGAAGACCTGCCACGCGAGGATCGACTTCGCCACGAGGCTGAGCAGGACGTACACCGACTCCCCGACCAGGTAGTTCCGCCACGGCCCGATCCGCTTGTACTGCAGGTACATGTTGATCGCGAAGCTGTTGAAGAAGACGAACAGCGAGACGAAGATGCCGTAGACGAAGCCGGGTGGGTTCGCCGCCGTCGTCGGGCTGATCAGGTAGATCCCGATCGCGATCCACGGCACGATCCCCGCGAGGCACCCGAGCCAGAACGGAAGGAGCCGGCCGCCGGGCTCCTCGTAGTGCTCCTGCACCAGGCCGAACAGGATCATCGCGGCGTTCACGCCGAACAACGCGACGAGCGCCGCGACGTCCGAGATGCCGGTGATCATCGCGATCAGCACCACCATCACCGACGCGCTCACCGAGTACTCGATCCACCGGGCGTCGTTCCGGTTCCGCTCGAGGTTGCGCCGGTACCAGTCGAACACGCCCGGCGAAGCGATCAGCCAATGGGCGATCGCCGAGAGGAACACGAACGCCGCCACGCCCCACGCGATCCGCACGTCGAACAACGTCTCGGGGACGCCGGGGTTCGAGCCCGGCGGTCCTTCGAGGAACGAGGCCGTGACCGGAAGCGAGGATCCGTTCGAAAGGAGCAGGATCGCAACGCCCTGCGCGGCGTGGAAGAAGCCCATGAGCACGTTGTATCGGCGCAGGCGCCGCATCCTGCCATCGACGTCGGTGTCGCCCCGTCGAGGGATCGCCTCGGTCTCCATGTCCCCACGGTACCGGATGCCCCGCGCCCGATCCTATGCATCGCTGCATGGCTTCAGGAGCCTCGCTCGGCGGGCGCCCGGCGGGCGCCGCTCGGTTCGGAGGCTCGGCTGGGGTGAACACGCGCATGGGGTCCAGTAGCGTGAACGTATGCGTGTCGTTCGCACCGACGACGCGGCGGCGTTCCTGGGCTTGGCCGGCCCGCTGCTTCACCGCGACGAGGCGCGCAACAACCTGATCCTGGGGATCGCCGCCACCATGGTGGCCGACCCGAAGGCCTACGAGGCGCACGACGGATGGGTCGTGCTGGACCCCGACCCGGTTGCGGCCGCCATCCGAACCCCGCCGCGGCACCTCGTTCTGGGAGACCCGGCCGAGCTCGACGCGATGGCCGTCCTGGCCGATGCCGTCCGCGAGGACGTCCCGAACCTTCCCGGCGTGACCGGCACCCGCCCGGGCGTCGACGCGTTCGTGGCCGCGTGGACGACGGCGACGGGGCAGACCGCTCGAACCCTCATGCGTCAGGGGGTGTACGCGCTCGAGCACGTGGTCGACGTGCCGAGGGCGGGCGGAGTCCCGCGGCTGGCGACGCGCCGCGACCGCGATCTGGTGGTCGGATGGATGGCGGCGTTCGCTCGCGAGGCGACACCCGAGGACGAGATCATCGAGGAAGAGCTCGTGCGGTTCCTCGAGGGCCGCCTGGAGAGCGAGGACGCCGGCTATCGCCTGTGGGTCGTCGGCGAGAAACCCGTGTCGCTGGCCGGCTACCAGGCGGCCACGGGGACCGGGATGCGCGTGGGTCCCGTGTACACCCCGCCCGAGCAACGGCAGCAGGGCTACGCCACGAGCCTCGTCGCCGAGCTCAGCCGCCACCTCCTCGAGCGCGGCTACCGCGCCTGCTACCTGTACACCGACCTCGACAACCCCACGCCGAACGAGATCTACGAGTCGATCGGCTATCGGCAGGTGGCCGAGTCCCGGATGGTCGCGTTCGAGGCGCCCTAGGACTTCTTCAGGTCGGCCAGGATCTCGCGCACGGCGTTCGCGCCCGGAGCCCCCGTCACGCCGCCTCCCGGATGGGCCCCCGAGCCGCACAGGTACAGCCCCTCGATCCCGAACCGGTACCGCGCGTGTCCCAGCAGCGGCCGCCAGGCGAAGAACTGGTCCAGGCCGGGCTCGGCGTGCAACGGATGGCCCTGCGGGAGGCCGTACTCGGCTTCGAGGTCGACCGGGGTGAGCACCTGCGTAGCGGTGACGAGCTTGGAGAACCCCGGCGCGTACCGCTCGAGCGTGTCGATCACCAGATCGCCTACCCGCTTGCCCTCGGCCTTCCAGTCGCCGTCGCGCAGCGCGTGGGGCGTCCACTGGACGATCACGCTCGCCACGTGGGTGCCCTCGGGCGCGAGCGACGGATCCGACAGCGAGGGGATCGTCACCTCGAGGAACGGCTCCTCGCTGATCCGCCCGTACTTCGACGCGTCGAACGCCCTCTCCACGTAGTCGACGCTCGGCGCGATCAAGATCCGGCCCTTCAGGCGATCCGGATCGTCCGCCCCCGCGAACACCGGGAGCTCCGACAACGCGAGGTTCACCTTCGAGACCACGCCGGGCGTGCGGATGTTCTTCGCCCGCCACACCAGATGTGGACCCAGCACCACGGGATCCACGAGCTTGGTGAGCGTCCGCTTCGGGTCGGCGTTCGAGATCACGGCCGTCGCCCGGAGCTCCTCGCCGGAGCCCAGAGCAACGCCCACCGCGCGGTGGTCCTCCGTGAGGACCTGGGCCACCTCGGCGCCGGTGCGGATCTCCGCCCCGAACGAGCGCGCCGCCTCGGCCAGGGCCTCGGCCAGCGCGCCGGGCCCGCCCCTGGCGAACGTCGACTGCCCGGCCGCCCCGCCGTCGTTGCCGGCGGAGTCCGAGAGCAGGACGAAGGCCGTACCGGCGGACCACGGTCCCATCGCCGCGTACAGCACGGCGCGCGACGCGATCGCGCCACGGACGGCGTCGGTCTCGAAGCTCTCGGCCACCAGGTCGGCCACCGCCATCGGCAGGACGCGGGTGGTCTCCCGCGCCGCCTTCTTGCCGAGGTCGCGGAACGCCCTGCCGGCGCGAAGCCCGGTGAGCAGGTCGGCGAACGTCAGGTGCTTCACGTCGGGCGGTGTGGCCGCGTTGAGGTACGCGAGGAAGCTCGCGACGGAGCGCACGCGCCTGTCGAACCCCGGATACGCGTCGGCGTCGTGCGTCGACCGGGAGCGCAGCTCCTGCGCCGTGCGCACGGGGTCGGCCCACAGCGTGAGCGCCGAACCATCCGGCTGCGGCGCGAACACGCGGATCGCCGGCTCGATCGGCGTGAATCCGTGGCGGGTCAAGCCGAGGTCGCGAACGACCGAGGCGCGCAGGCGCCCCACCGTGTGGGCCACCCCCGGCGCCCTCACGCCCGGTGCGAGCTCGACCGTGTCGAGCACTCCACCGACCCGGTCGCGACGCTCGAGCACCAGGACCCGCCGGCCCGCCTTCGCCAGGTAGCCGGCGGCGACCAGCCCGTTGTGGCCGCCGCCGATCATGATCGCGTCGTACCGGGTCTGCGCCATCATGCCACCGCCCTCCGGCTCGACCCCTTCAGGACCTCCAGCGCGGCCAGACGGCCGGGCGCGCCCATGATGCCGCCGCCCGGATGCGCGGCCGAGCCGCAGATCCACAGGTCCTTGATCGGCGTCCGATACCTCGCCCAGCCCGGCACCGGACGGTTGAAGAACAGCTGCTCCAGCGAGAGCTCGCCCTGAAAGATGTTGCCCTCCGTGAGTCCCGTCATCTCCTCGATGTCGAGCGGCGTGAGGAACTGCTTGTGGAGGATGTGGTCGCGGATCTTCGGGAACCGCTCCTCGAGCGTGTCGATGACGGTCTCGCCGAACCGCTCCCGCATCTGGTCGTCCCACACCCTGCCGTCGGCCAGGTGGTACGGCGCGTACTGCACGAAGCAGCTCACGATGTGCTTGCCGGGCGGGGCCATCGACGGGTCCACGAGCGTGGGGATGATCATGTCGACGTACGGGCGCGAGCTGAACATGCCGTACTTCGCCTCGTCGTACGCCCGCTCCATGTAGTCCACCCCGGGCGAGAAGCTGATCGCGCCGCGCAGCCATTCCCCCTTCCCGGGCTTGCACGCGAGCTCGGGAAGCCCGTCGAGCGCGAGGTTCACCTTGCCCGAGGAGCCACGGTACTTGTAGCGCTTGACCTCGCGCAGGAAGTCGTCGTCGAGGTGCACGGGATCCATGAGCTTCACGAAGGTCCAGTTCGAGTCCAGGCTCGACAGCACGACATCGGCCTCGATCTCCTCCCCGGACTCGAGCGTGACGCCGGTGGCGCGCCCGTTCCGCACGTCGATCCGGGCGACGGGAGCCTCCATCCGGATCTCGGCCCCCAGCGCGCGGGCGGCGCTGCCGATGGCCTCCGAGATCCCCCCGGTGCCGCCCTTCGGCACGCCCCAGGCGCGGAAGGCGCCGTCGATCTCGCCCATGTAATGGTGGAGGAGCACATACGCGGTGCCGGGCGACTGGATGCCCTGGTACGTGCCGATGATGCCCGAGGCCGACATGGTCGCGATCAGCGGGTCGGTCTCGAACCACTGGCGGAGGAAGTCCGTGGCGCTCATCGTCATGAGCTGGACGAACGTGGACTGCAGACGCGGCGACAGGTTGCGGAAGCTCTTCGCCAGCGGCACGAGCGGTGTCCAGTCGAACGGGTTCATCGTTCCGGGGTCCGGAGGCACGACCGACAGGATCGGCTTGATGAACCGAGCCATGTCGACCATCAGCTGCCCGTACTCCTCGTAGGCCTCGGCGTCGCTCTTCGACCACCGGCGCAGCTCTCGGATGGTCTTCCCGTGGTCGTTCACGCGCCACAGGTGGTCGTCGTCCAGCGGGGTGATCGTGCCGTCCAGTGGCAGGATCTCCAGGCCGTGGGACGGGAGGTTCAGCTCGCGGATGATCTCGGGCCGGAGCAGCGACACCACGTAGGAGAACTCCGAGAAGCGGAAGCCGGGGAAGACCTCCTCGGTGACGGCGGCGCCGCCCAGCACGTGGCGTCGTTCGAGCACGAGGACCGTGCGGCCCGCGCGGGCCAGGTAGGCCGCCGCGGTGAGGCCGTTGTGGCCTCCGCCGATCACCACCGCGTCGTAGCGATGTGCCACCGCTCCCTCCTCCCATCCGTGGACCGGGGACCGCTACGTCAACGCGGTCCCGCGCCGACACGCCGACGCCATGCTAGGCCGGGCAACCCCCGCCGACCATCGGGGCCTTGACCACAGGTCAGAGGGAGCGCCCCAACCGAGGGGTCGGGCGGGTTCGGCCGCGTGCATACTCTACGCAGGCACTCCACGCGGTCGAGAGGAGGGCGTCGTGAGCGTCGGCACCGCGTTCCATCCGCGAACCTCGCAGCTCAATCAGAAGATGTCCTGGGGGGAATGGTCCGGCTACTTCTCGGCCCAGGTCTACGCCGACTTCCACGACATCGAGTACAACGCCATCCGCGAGGCGGCTGCGCTCATCGACGTGAGCCCGCTCTACAAGTACGTGGTCTCCGGCCCCGATGCCACGAGGCTCGTCGACCGCGTGATGACCCGTGACGCGTCCAAGCTGGCCCTCGACCAGGTGATGTACACCCCGTGGTGCGACGAGCGGGGCAAGGTGATCGACGACGGCACGGTGACGCGGCGCAAGGACCAGGAGTACTTCTGGACGGCCGCGGATCCGTCCTACCGGTGGTTCACGCTGAACGCCCACGGGCTCGACGTCCGGATCGACGACGTCTCCGAGAAGGTCGCGGGGCTGGCGCTCCAGGGCCAGAAGTCGCGTGACGTCCTGGAGGCCGTCACGCGGCAGGACTGGAAGGACGTGCGGTACTTCCGGCACCGCCGGACCGAGATCGGCGGCATCGAGGTGAGCGTGACGCGCACCGGCTACACCGGCGACCTCGGCTACGAGCTGTGGGTCGACGCGGAGGCAGCGGTGGAGGTGTGGGACGCCGTCTGGGAGGCCGGCGAGGCCTTCGGGGTGCGGCCCGCGGGGATCCATGCCCTCGACGTCTCGCGCGTGGAGGCGGGGCTCGTCCTCATCGAGGCCGACTACACGAGCGCCCGGCACGCCATCAGCGCGGAGCAGGAGTACTCGCCGTTCGAGATCTCGCTCGGGCGCCTCGTGGACTTCGGCAAGGCCGACTTCGTGGGCAAGCGCGCGCTCGAGATGGAGCAGGCCGATGGCGGGCCGGCTCGGCGTCTGGTGGGCCTCGAGCTGGACTGGAACGGGATCGAGGCGCTCTTCGCCAAGCACGACCAGCCGCCCGCCGTGTCGGCCTTCGTCCACCGCGATCCAGTGCCCGTCTTCAAACAGGGGCGGCGCATCGGCCGGGCCACGAGCATCGTGTGGGGGCCCACCATCAAGAAGATGGTCGGCTTCGGCTCGGTGCCGCCGTCGAGCGCCGCGCCGGGCTCTCGCCTCTCGGTGGAGTGGACCGTCGAGGGCGAGCGCGGCAAGGTCGGCGCCACGGTCGTCGAGCTCCCGTTCCTCGACCTCCCTCGCAAGCGCCGGTAGCCTGGCCCGGGCGCGCAGCCCTCGATCGTCTGGGAGAATAGGTAGACGTGCGTTCGTCCTCCGCCCGTATCCTCGTCCTGCTCACCCTGGCCTGTGGCGTGGCCGCCCTGGTCGTGTCCTTCGAGAGTGGGCTCGTGGCGGCGCTCGCCACCGGCGTGCTGGTGCTGGCCGCCGTGCTCGTCGTGGCCCGGACGCGTCCGGAGACCGAGGGCCCGCCGAACCCCGGCCGAAGGCGGTTCCTCGGCGTGATGGGCCTGGCCGGCTTCGGCCTGATCGCCGGCGGTGCCGGCGCCGGGCGGACCGTGCGCCGCATGGTCCGGCCCGATCCGAGACCGGCGCTGGACGCGATGGCCCGCGATCTCGGCGCCGAGGCCCTCGAGCTCGTGCGGCGGGCGTACCACCCGGATCGCTCCGGCGATCTCCAGCTCCTGCTCACGCCCGGCTCGACGTCGAACTACGCGCAGGAATCGGTGGCCCTGCTGCCGCGCGACCCGCGCTCCAGCCACGCCATGGTGTGGAACTACCTGGAGCGCGTGCCGATCACCGTCTACGCCCCGGGCCTCGTGGAACCCTCGGACAGCACCGATCGGGTGACGCTGGCCGACCTGGCGCCGACCGCCGCCCACCTCATGGGCTTCGACGACTTCCGCCCCGCGGACGGCGCTCCCCTCCCCGGCGTCCCCCGGCCGGCCACGCCGCCGAAGGTGATCGTGACGTTCGTGATCGACGGCGGCGGCTGGAACGTGCTCCACCAGTGGCCCACCGCGTGGCCGAACCTGCAACGCCTCATGCGCGCCGGTGCCACGTACCGCAACGCGATCGTGGGTTCCTTTCCCGCCGTGACCGCGTGCGCCCATGCGACGATCGGCACCGGGGCCTTCCCCCGCACGCACGGCATCACCGGCCACAACGTCCGGAACGGCCGCCGGCCGGTGAAGGCATACGGTGAGCCCGGCAAGGCCGACCCGTCGTTCATCCTCGTCCCCACGCTCGCGGACCGGTGGACCGAGCACACGCAGGGGGCGGCCTGGGTCGGGGAGATCGGCTATCAGGTCTGGCACCTTGGGATGCTCGGGCGTGGCGGCCGGCCGCTCGGGGACAAGCCGGTGGCCGTGTATTGGGACGAGCGGAAGACGGGGAGCTGGCAGCCCCAGAACCCCGAGCGGTATCGGATGCCGAAGCAGGTGCCGCCGCTCTCGACGCTCGAGCAGCACCAGAGCGACTACGCCGATCCGGGCATCGACGATCGGTACGAGAGGTTCGCGCCGGGTCTCCGCGCGGTGTGCTGCTCGCCGCCCATCATCCGGTACCAGGGCGATCTGATCGAGGCCACCCTCGAGTCCGAGGAGGTGGGCCGGCACGATGCGACCGACCTGCTCTTCGTCAACTACAAGTCGCCCGACTACACCGGGCACGTGTACAACATGCTGTCGCTCCGGGAGCGGTTCGCCCTCCGGGCCACCGATGAGCAGCTCGGCCGGCTGGCTGACTTCCTGGAGGCGAGCTTCGCGCCGGGCGAGTTCGCGCTGATCGTCTGCGCGGATCACGGCCAGTGTCCGACGGTCGAGACGATGGGCGGCGTCCGCGTGGACCCCATCCAGCTCCAGGACGATCTGGACCGGGAGTTCGGAGACTCGGTCTTCAAGATCGTGACGAGCGTGGCGCCCTCGGAGATCTACCTGAACCACAAGGCGCTGTGGGACTCGGGGGTGAGCCGAGACGACCTCGCCGCGTTCCTGCGCGACTACCGGTACCGGGACAACATCGGTCCCTACGTCAAGAAGGACGCGGTGGACTGGGGACGCTTGGACGAACGCCCGTTCGCCGCCGTGCTGTCCACCGACTTCATGGCCACCCTCGCGGGCGCCGACCTGTCGCGCTACGGGGACGGGATCTACACGTCCGACCTGGTCGACCCGGGGATCCCGCCGGTCACCTGGTAGCGCGCCGGGTGGTACGGTTCGCCCCATCCTCGAAGGGAGGGAGGATCGGATGAGCGCCCATCGGGTATCGCGCAAGATCGAGCACGTGCGGGAGTCGCAGGCCCCTCTCCTCCGGTTCTTCGATCAGTCGGCCTGGGCCCACCGGAACGTGTCGGACCCGGACAACGCCGACTTCGTGGCCGGCAACCCACAGGAGATGGTGCTGCCCGGGTTCGTCGAGGCGCTGCAGCGGTGGGTCGTGCCGCAGGACAAGGACTGGTACGCGTACAAGTTCAACGAGCCCGAGGCCCGCGCCGCCGCGGCCGGAGGTCTCCGCGAGCTCCGGGGCGTCCCGTTCCGCGACGAGGACGTCTTCCTCACCGACGGCGCGTTCGCCGGCCTGAACATCACGATCGGCGCGGTCTCCGATCCCGGCGACGAGGTCGTCTTCATCAGCCCGCCGTGGTTCTTCTACGAGGCCATCATCGTCGCGGCGGGCGCGACCCCGGTGCGCGTGCACGTGCACCCCCCGGCGTTCGACCTGGACCTCGACGAGATCGCCGGCGCCATCAGCGAGCGGACCCGCGCGATCGTCGTCAACTCGCCGAACAACCCGACCGGCCGCGTGTACCCGCCCGAGCAGCTCGAGGCGCTCGCGGGGGTCCTGACCGAGGCGTCCGAGCGGAACGGGCGGCCCATCTACCTCGTCTCGGACGAGGCCTACTGGCGCATCGTCTACGACGACCGCGAATACAGGAGCCCGACGGAGTTCTATCCGTACTCGTTCCTCGTCTACACGTACGGGAAGACGCTGCTCACACCGGGCCAGCGCCTGGGCTACGTGGCCCTGCCGCCGCAGATGCCCCACCGCGAGGAGCTCCACGAGGCGATGCTGATCGCGCAGCTCGCGATCGGCGGCCACGCCGTCCCGAACGCCCTGCTCCAGCACGCGCTGGCCGACCTCGAGCGCCTGTCGATCGACGTGAAGGCGCTCCAGCGCCGCCGCGACCGCATGGTCGACGCGCTCCGGTCGTTCGGCTACGACCTGCGCTCGCCGGAGGGGACGTTCTACCTCCTCCCCCGCTGCCCCGTCGAAGACGACGAGGCGTTCACCGAGCGGCTCGCCGCCGAGAAGGTCTACGTGCTGCCCGGGACGATCGTGGAGATGCCCGGGTCCTTCCGGATCTCGCTCACCGCGACCGACGAGATGGTCGAGCGGGCCCTGCCGGTCTTCGAGCGCGCGTTCCGGGCCTGAGCGTCCTCAGGCTCGAACCGCGACCAGCTCGCCGCGTCCGATGGGCACCACCAGCCCGGCCAGCTCGGGATGGGACAGCGCGGCGTCCCGGAACCCCTGCAGGTCCTCCCGGTGCGAGGTGAGGTTGTCGGCGACCAGGAGCCCGCCCTGCCGGAGCGCGGTGACCGAGAGCGTCAGGAACCGCTCGTAGTCCTCCTTCTCGGCGTCCAGGAACACGAGATCCGCGGAGCCCGGCTCGAGCGCTCGGAGCCCCTCGGCCGCATCCTGATGCCGGAGGTCGACCGTGCCGTCCACACCGGCGTCCGCGAAGGACCTGGATGCCAGCTCGACCTTCGCCGGGTCGATCTCGAACGTGGTCACCCGTCCGCCGGTCCTCGACAGGCCGACGGCCAGCCAGAGCGTCGAGTAGCCGCCCGACGTGCCGAGCTCCACGACCATCCGCGCGCCGGTCGCGAGGACCAGTGTCATCAGGAACTCGCCGACCTCCGGACGGACTGCGCGAAGCCGGCGCTCACGCGCGGTGCCGTCCTCGCGGTCGCGCGCGTCGAGCCCCTCGAGGCGGCGCATGACCGCACGAACGTCGGCGGGGACGGGGTCCATAGAGCCTCCTTCGTCGTCGGGACCGACACCCTACCGGCGCGCGAGGCGCGATGATGGCCGTGGTGACGGACTTCTTCGAGACCGCGTACGAGGGCACGCCCACCTGGGACATCGGCCGGGCCCAGCCGGTCGTGGTCCGGCTCGCGGAGACGGGCCTGATCGCGGGCTCGGTGCTAGACATCGGCTGCGGCACCGGGGAGAACGCGCTCGAGCTCGCGCACCGCGGCCACCCTGTCCTCGGCGTCGACCGGGTGGAACGCGCGATCGCGAAGGCTCGGCAGAAGGCACGTGAGCGAAACTCCGACGCCGAGTTCCTGGTGTGGGATGCCCTCCGGCTGGCGGAGCTCGACCGGACCTTCGACACGGCGATCGACGTGGGATTGTTCCACACGCTCGAGGACGAGGATCGACCTGCGTACGCCGAGAGCCTCCGTGCCGTGCTGAACCCGGCCGGCCGCGCGTTCCTGCTGTGCTGGAGCGAGCGCAACCCGTGGGGCTACGGACCCCGTCGCGTGACCCGCCACGAGATCCGTGAGACGTTCGTGGACGACTGGCACGTCGAAGCCATCGAACCCGAGACGCTCGACAGCAACCTCGAGCAAGGAGAGGTCCACGCCTGGCTGGCGCATCTGCGCGTGGTGTAGCGCTCGTGGACCCAAGGGGACGCTATTCAAACTCCTGGCAGAGTCTGGTCGCCCAGCTCCATGGCCTAATCGGCCACGTGGGCCTCGATACCTGACCGTGATGGCTCGGGTGGGCCGAAATCCGAACTGCCACCCCTAATGGAGGCTCCAGGCCCGGCCCGGAGGCGACCTGACCAAGCGGACCGCTGGCCTCGGGGGCGAATCAGGCGCCGGGATAGACGGCCCGACTTGCGTCCCATGAGGCCAGCGAACCAGCCCAGATGTCGATTGTTTGCGCCAATGCGCTTAAGTCAAACAGGGACCGGGGTGGGTCCCCCGTGCGCGCCCCCTCGTCCGTGTCGTGTCGCCCGCCCTCTCCTTGTGTCCGCCCTCCTCCTCGCCGGTGGGCGTGCCGACGGTGCCGACAGTGTCCTGGGGGTCCTGGCTCTCGGCGTGGGGGCTTGGGCTCGGCGGTGGGGATGCAGCAACTCCGGCACGGGGTCGAGTCCGTGGCGTGTCGGGGGGCTCCGGCTCGGGCTGGGGCTCGGGTCGGGGTCGGGCTCCGGCGAGAGGGGGGGAGGGAGTCAGGTCGGGTCGGATCAGGTCAGGTGGTCGTGTACGCCGTGGGGTGTGGTCGGGGAGTGAGAGTGGGCCGGGGAGGGTCGGGTCCGGTCAGCGGGTAGCGCCCGGTGCTAGAAGGTGGGGGATTCGGAGGAGGGGTGGCCAAGGGTGATCGCTGGGTCTTCGCAGTCGGGTCGGATCTGGACCGTCGCTAGCGGTGCGGGCGCCTCAAAGCCACTGAACGGCCTCCGGTTGACCAAAGGGAGGTGGAGCAAGAAACGACGATCGCCAAGTGGTTGACTGATG
>DASWAT010000065.1:0-12823 GCA_036390995.1 Actinomycetota bacterium
TTCGCCGGCACCGTCACGATGCAGGAGCGCGACGACGGCACTCACCGCGTGGTGCTGGTCGCGAAGGGCCAGGAGACGAAGGGCAAGGGCGCGGCCTCGGCGACGGTCACCTCGTGGCTCGAAGAGGAGGGCCCCGTCACCAGCGTGAAGATGGAGGCCGACATCACGCTCTCGGGCACGGTCGCCCAGCTCTCTCGGGGTCTCCTCCCCGACATCTCCGCGAGACTCACGCACCAGTTCGCCGAGTGTCTCCGGGCCAGCATCACGGCAGAGCAGGAGCCCACCGCAGCCTGGATCTCCGAGGAAGGGGCGGGGCCGTTGCCGAGCGGGGTTGGGGATGGGATGACGAGCGGAGCGGCCCCGCCCCGCCCACCGCGACAACAGGCCATCGGCGGGATCCGCCTGGGGCTGTGGGCGCTCTGGCGGGCGATCGCGCGGTTCGTGAAGCGCCTGTTCGGCGGCGGTCGGTGATCTCCGCGATCGTCCTTGCCGCGGGGACGTCCTCGCGCTTCGGGCGCACGAAGCAGCTGGTCGAGGTCGGCGGCACGCCGATGGTCCAGCACGCTGTCGACGCGGCGATCGACGGCGGGGTGGACGACATCGTGGTGGTGCTCGGCCACGACGCCGAAGCCGTCCGGGGCGCGCTCCGGCTGCCGCCCCACGCGAGGGCCGTCGTGAACCCCGACTTCGAGCTCGGTCAGGCCACGTCCCTCGCGGTGGGACTGGAGGCGGCCGAGCCGGCCAGTGAGGGCGCCGTGATCCTCATGGCCGACCAACCCGGGATCGCGGGCGCCCACGTCCGCGCGCTGATGGACGCGTTCGTCACGGATCCCGCGCCGATCGTCCGGCTCCGGTTCCGTGACGGCCCCGGCCCCGCGCTGTTGTCGCGCGAGGTCTGGGATCGGGCCCGAACGCTCACCGGCGACGCTGGCGCGCGGCAGCTGATCGCGGCACGTCCCGAGCTCGTGATGGAGGTCTTCGTGGACGAGGACGCCCCTCCCGACGTCGACGTCCCCGAAGACCTCGGGAGGTCCGAGGACTAGTCTGGACCAGACTAGACCTCGGATCGCCCGGCTGGCCTCCCGAGCCTGCAAACGCGACGCCCGGGCCCTTCGTGGCCCGGGCGTGCGCCTACAGCTAGGTCGGGAGGGGCTAGCCGTAGAAGATGACGGTCACCCAGAACTTCCCGTCTGACCGCACGATGCCGATCGCGGTGTGGTCGAACGTCGTGCGGAGGATGTTCCTCCGGTGCACGGTGCTGTCCATGAAGGCGCGCTCGAGCCCGTCGAGCGCGGTCCCGACCCCCACGTTCTCCCCGCCGACCGTCCAGTCGAGGCCCTTCAGCTTCGCGGCCAGATCGGCGGTGTGGAACAGGTACCCCTCCTGCGCCATGTCGCGGCTGTGCTGCTTCGCGTAGTGCGAGAGCTTCGCGTTCAGGGCGAGCGTGGCCTTGTCGTGCTGGGACCGATCCTGGTTCGTGAGCTCCAGCATCGTGCCCCGCCTGCGTGCGACGGCGTCCGCGTGCTGGGGAGCGAACCCCTGCGCGAAGAAGGCCGCCACGACCAGGAGCGCGATCGCCGCCTTCCTTCGGCTCCCGGTCCAAACGGTCTGCATCCGAGCCTCCCGACCTCCTGGGTCCCGGAAGACCGGGCCCCCGCCCGGGAGCTCGGGCCTTCGGTAGCTCGGCCGCCTGCGCCTCCTTCGAGGCGGTGAGGCCCGGAGCTTTGCGCCCCGCCGTTCCCGGCGGTTTGCCGTTTCGGGACCGACCCTTCAGTCCTTGCTCAAGAGGTATCGGCCGAACGCGCTCCGCGGTTTAGCGGTCGGTCGGTCGGGGGAGGGTCGTGCTTCAGCAGGAGGGCGGGAGCCGCCGGTGTCGAAGCGCAGGCAGCCGCTCCCGGACCCGCCGGACCTCCCGTAGGTCCAGGTCGGCGAAGGTCACGCCCACACCGTCGGGGGCGCGGGCCACCACACGGCCCCACGGGTCAACGGCAAGGCTGTTGCCGAAGCAGCGGCGGTTCTGCTCGGGCGGGCCCCACGTCCCCCACTGGGCGGCGGCGATCACGAACACCTGGTCCTCGATCGCCCGAGCCCGGAGCAGCACGTCCCAGTGATCCTTGCCCGTCTCGTAGGTGAATGCCGAGGGCACGAACACGATCTCGGCGCCCTGCACGACCAGCGAGCGGTAGAGCTCGGGGAACCGGACGTCGTAGCAGATCGACAGGCCGACCCGCCCGAACTCGGTCTCGGCCGTGACCACCTGGTCGCCGGCGGCGTAGCTGGCGGACTCGCGGATCGGCGGCTGTCCCGGAAGTTGCACGTCGAACAGGTGGATCTTCCGATAGGACGCGACGAGCTGGCCGGTACGGTCGAACAGCAAGCTCGTGTTGAACACGGCCCGATCCGGACCGAGCTCCAGGATGCTCCCACCGAGCACCCACATCCGGTGCTCGGCGGCCGCGGACCCCAGCCACTCGCTGGTCGGACCGGGGACCGGCTCGGCGACCTCGCGATGCCGGCGTGCCGACCCGAGGTACGTCCACACCTCGGGCAGCGCCGCGAGGTCGGCCCCGCCGGCCGCGGCGGCCTCCAGCAGCTCGCCGGCCGAGGCCCGGTTCGCCTCCACGTCGTCGCGGGAGTTCATCTGGCAGAGCGCCGCCTTCACGCGCCGCATCCTACGATGCACCCATGGCGGTGGGCAGGTACACGGTGATGGACGGGGAAGGCGCGCCCGTGGGCACCGAGGACTTCCGGTGCGCCCCGGGCCCGGTGGGCTGGAGGTACTTCGCCGACGTCGTCACCTCGGTGCCGGAGCCCCATCACGAGACGGTCGACCTCACCGTCGACGCGGACTGGCGGCCGGTGCGGACGCGGATCCACACCGGCTCACACGAGATCCTCCTGTCCGCCGGCGGCGATCGGCTGGCGGGCTTCCTGGACGGCGGTGCCGTCGAGACGCCATGGGGCCCCGATCACCACCTCGACTACCTCTCGCCCGCCTACAACGCGGTCACCGCGAACCGCTTGAGCGGGAGCGCCGAGATCGAGGTGGTGTTCCTGGCGCCGGTGACCTGCGAGCCGCGGATCGAGCGCCAGCGCTACGAGCTGCTCGGGAACGACGAGGTCGCGACCCCGGTCGGACGGTTCGCCGCCACGCGGTGGCGCTACACGGCGCTCTCGTCCGGCTGGAGCCGCGACCTCTGGGTCGCCGCCGACGTCGTGGTCCGGTACGACGACGTGTTCGAGCTGGAGTGGTACGAGCCGGGCGCGAGCGGCCCGGTCCCGACGGGCTGAAGCGTCCTCAGGAGGCCTTGGCCTGCTCCTCCTCCTGCGCCTTGTACACGGCTTCGATCTCGAGCTCGATCCGGACCTGCCGGGCCACCAGCCAGCCGCCCGTCTCGATGGCGACGTTCCAGGTCAGGCCGAAGTCCTCGCGGTCGATCTCGGTCGCTGCGGAGAAGGCCGCGACCTTCGTTCCCCACGGGGTGTCGTGCAGGCCCAGGTACTCGGTCTGCAGGGTGACGGGGCGGGTGACGTCCTTGATCGTGAGCTCGCCCTCCAGGTCGAACGTGTTCTGGCCGGTCGGGCGGAGCTTCGAGCTGCGGAAGGTGAGCTTGGGGAACCGCTCGACGTCGAGGAAGTCGGCGCTCCGGAGGTGGGTGTCACGGTCCGGCGTGCTGCTGTCGATGCTGGCGGCGTCCATGTCGACCTGGACCTTGGACCGCTCCGGCACCTCGGCCACCTCGATCGCCCCGCTGAACGTGCGGAACCTGCCGCGGACCTTCGTGAGCATGTGCCTGGCCACCCACTCCACCGTGGTGTGCTGGGGGTCGAGCTCCCACACCCCGACGGCCGGGAGCAGCACGCCTTGGACCTCTCGTGTCGCCTGCGCCATGGCTCCTCCTTCGGTAGTCTCGGTGTCTTACCTGACATCAGGGACTAACGGGAGATTAGTATCGGTTATTCCTCGCATGGAGGGACTCCTCCCGGAAAGGGCGGGTGCGTAGTATGCGCGGGATGGACGAGACCTTGTCCCCCTACTGCCATCACTTCCACCGGGCCGTGCGGATCCTGGCTCGCCGGTGGACGCCCGAGATCCTCCGGGCTTTCCTGGCGGGTACGACCCGATTCACTGGGTTCACCACGGTGATCCCCGGCCTGTCCGACCGCCTCCTGTCCGAACGGCTGAAGGACCTCGAGACCGAGGGCCTGATCGTGCGGACCGTGACGCCGGAGAAGCCGGTCCGGATCGAGTACCACCTGACGCCGAAGGGCCTGGACCTGGGCAACGCCATGACGGCGATCGCGCGGTGGGCGGAGCGCTGGGTCACCGAGGAGGAGGCCGAGGCCGGCTAGGTCTCCGGCCTCATCCGGCCACGGCCCGGTCGGCAAGCTCGAGCGCGCCGTCAAGGATCTCGAACCCCTCGGCGAGTTCGCCCTCGGTGATGCAGAGCGGCGGGTTCGTCATGATCCCGTTCCACCGGACCATCGTGAACAGCCCGTGCTCGTCCAGGTACGCGGCCACGGCCTTCATCTCGTCGCTCGTGCCGTTGAAGGGGGCCATCGGCTCCATCGTCCGCCGGTCGCGCACGAGCTCGACGATCCCGAACAGCCCGATGTTGCGGACGAGCCCCACGGAGGGATGCCGCTCGTGGAGCCGCTCGTGGAGCCCGTGCATGACCTCGCCCATCTTCCTTGCGTGTTCGATGAGGCCGTCCTCCTCGTATACGCGGATCGTGGCGAGCGCCGCGGCCAGGCACAGCGGGTGGCTGTTGTACGTGAGGCCGCCCCAGAACACGTGGTCGTCGAAATACCGGTACACGCTGGGCCGCAATCCCACCGCGCCGAGCGGCGCAGCCGAGGACGTCAGCCCCTTCGCCATCGTGAGGATGTCGGGGACCACGCCCCAGTGGTTCACCGCGAACCACTCGCCGGTCCGGCCGAACCCCGCCATGATCTCGTCCGCGATCATCAGGATGCCGTACCGGTCGCAGAGCTCGCGGACGCCCTGCAGGTACCCGTCGGGCGGGATGAGGATCCCGTTCGTCCCGGTCACCGGCTCGAGGATGAAGGCGGCGATCGAGGCCGGCCCCTCGAGCTGGATCACCTCGTCGAGGTACGCGAGCGAGGTCGCTGCGTCGTCCCCCGGCCGCTGCGTGCCGTGGTAGGGATCGAGCACGTGGACCACGCCGGACATGCCGGGCTCGTTCCCCCAGCGACGCGGATCGCCGGTGAGCGAGATCATGGCGTACGTGGCGCCGTGGTACGAGCGGTACCGGGCGAGGATCTTGTGGCGGCCGGTGACGGCGCGAGCGATGCGGATGGCGTTCTCGTTCGCCTCGGCCCCACCGAGCGTGAAGAAGACCTTGTCGAGGTCGCCGGGGAGCAGCTCTGCGAGCTTGCGGCCGAGCTCGGCCCGCACCTCGGTGGCCATGAACGGGCTGATGTAGGGAAGCGTGCGGGCCTGCTCGGCGATGGCTTCCGCGACACGAGGATCGGCGTGGCCGATGTTCACGCCCATGAGCTGGCTGTTGAAGTCCAGGTACCGCTTCCCGTCGATGGTGAAGAACTCGGAGCCGCGGGCACGCTTCACGGGGATCGGCCTGTTGCCCCCCTGCGCCTGCCAGTCGTAGAGGGTGTGGCGGACGCAGAGGTCCACGATCTCCTGTGCGGACAGCTCGCTCATCTCGGCCTCCTCGAGCCCGGTGGTGCAACCCGGCCGATCGCGCCGCCCTGCCGCACCCGTGCAGGCGAACGGCCGCCGGCCCCTCGATTCTGGCCCCCGACTCGTGTCGCTGTCAGGTGACCAACCGACCTGCGGTCGGCGGGACCCCTGGACATCTCGTCGTGCCGGTCCCGTGCCTCGATTCGCGGAGCGCGCGAACCGTTCCTATACTCGCCACAGCTTCACCCATGGCCGAAAACGAACGCGTTCACACCCACGGCGTCTTCACGCACGCGCGACGTCGATGGGGCTTCGCCGTCTTCTGCGCACTGATGGCGGCGATCATCTCGGTGCTCGTCCTATCTCCCGTCCGGCCGAAGGAGGCGATCGCCGCCAAGGGCGGCCGCGCGACCGGTGGACAGGAGCCCCCCGCACAGGACGGTCCCCGCGAGCGCCCCGGCCCTCGAGCGGGCCTGGGAACGCCCGACCTGCCCTCCCCCCGGCGGATCTCCGCCGCGCTCCACCGGATCGCCGAGCTGGGAGAGCCCGTCTACTGCGGCGGTGGGACGCGGCCGTTGGTCGCGCTCACCTTCGACGACGGGCCCGGGCCGTACACGCAGGAGACGCTGAGCGTGCTCCGAGACCACGGGATGACGGCGACGTTCTTCCTGGTCGGCAAGCTCCTCGGGGAGGGACGCTTCGCGTGGCTGCCGCACTCGGAGGCGGCGCTCGGAGCCGTCGGGGATCACACCTGGGACCACGTTCCGGTCGTCGGCCTCTCCCGGTCCGGGCTCCAGGACCAGATCGCGCGGACCCGGCAGGCCGTCGCTCGCGATGTCGATGCTGCCGTCTCGCTGTTCCGCCCGCCCCTGGGGCAACACGACACGGCGGTGGATTCGTACGTCCGTTCGCTGGGGATGGTGGAGGTCCTGTGGAGCGTGGACACGCAGGACTCGGTCGGCGCCAACGCCGATCGGATCGTCCGCAACGTCCGGCGGGGCCTGTCGCCCGGCGACATCGTGCTCCTCCACGAGAACCGGGGCACGACCCAGCTCGCGCTTCCCCGCATCCTGCGCATCATCCGGTCCCGGGGCTACCGGACCGTGACGGTGCCGCAGCTGCTGGCCAGGGACCCGCCCTCGGTGCACCAGCTTCGAACGCACACGTGCCCGGCGTAGCCGGCCTCACTCCGCACGATCGGAGAACGCGACCACACGGGCGGCCGGCCGCAGGCAGTGGTCCAGATGCATCGACTGGTTGTAGCTGCCCACACCGAGCATGGCGACCACGTCGGCCTCGGCCACCTCGGGGAACGGCAGGTCCTGCGCGAACAGGTCGTCCCCCTCGTTGATGTTGCCGGCGATCGTGACTGGGCGAACGGCGGGAGCGCCGGCGCCCCGGCAGGCGACCACGTCGAGCGCCGACCCGTAGATGAAGTGTTCGGGCATCACGTTGTATCCGGCGTCGAGGCCCACCAGGGTCACCCCGGCCCGCTCGTCGAGCGTGACGACCTCGGCCAGCAGCACGCCCATCTCCTTCGTGAGGAAGTCCCCGGGCTCCGCGGCAAGGATCACCCCGAGCTCGCCGAGGTGCTCCACCAGGACGGCCGCGTAGGCATCCACGTCGAGCGGCGTCTCCTCGGGTCCCTGGGGCACGCCGAGACCGCCGCCCGCGTTCACCTCGGCGATGGGACACCCGGCCTCGATCAGGGTACGGGTCATCCTCGCCACCGCCTCCACCGCCTCCGCGAACCGCGGCAGCTCGTCGTCCAAGAACCCGTCCCCCACGTGGAAGTGGACCGTGTCGATCGCCAGATCGAACCGCCGAGCGATCTCGAGCGCGTCGTCGAGCTGCTCCTCGAGGATCCCGAACTTCGATGGGTGCTCCGCCCCGCTGTACAGGTGCTGGCGGCCGGCGCCCGACGCGGCTCCCCGCCGGGGGTCCACCCGGAGCCCCACGGCCCGGGCCCGGGCCCGCCTGCCGAACCGCTCGAGCTGCGAGAGTAGGTCCACGTTCACGTGCACGGGGTGCGACAGGATCGTGTCGAGATCGCGCTCGGACACGTTCGTGCCCGTGAAGCTGATCTCCTCGGGCAGCCACCCGTGCTCGAGCGCGTGAAGGAGCTCGCCGGGCGAGCAGACGTCCATCCCTACGCTCTCCCGCGTCCCGGGCGCCCCCAGCCGCCGCACGAAGGCAAGGACCGAGGGGTCGCGCTGGGCCTTCAGCGCAAGGCGGAGCCGGAAGTCCACGGCGAGTCGTGCGAACGCCCCCTGCAGCGCCCGGGCCTGTTCCTCGATCCGGCGAAGGTCGTAGACGAAGACCGGCGTGCCATGCTCGCGGGCCAGCGCCTCAGCGTCGCGGCCGGCGACCACCAGACCGCCGTTCCGCACGTCCAGGCCCGGCCGGATCCACCAGGGAGAGGACGGGACATCGTGCACGGCGGACAGGCTACCCGGCCAGCTCTTCGTCGATGATGCCGACGAACTCGTGTCGGCCGAAGGGACGGTTGTGCCCGGCGCACACGAGCGACACCGGCAGGTCGCGGAGGCGCCGGAGGCTCTCGCGGAAGCGGGTCTCGTCCGGGCCGAACAGCACGTCCTCCGCGTACACGGTGTCCCCGGTGAACAACAGTCCGCCGACCGCATCCCACAGCGCGATGCTTCCCGGCGTGTGCCCCGGCACGTGGAGAACCTCGAACCGCCGGTCACCGAGGTCGATCTCGTCGCCGTCCTCGAGCAGCCGCGTCGGCTCGGCCGGACGGGTCCGGAAGGCCGCGACGTCGAAGCCGTCCTCCGGCAGCGCGCGGACGAGCGCCTCGGGAACTTCGAAGCCGTAGTGGGCCATGTCCTCGGCGAACGCGGGAGACAGGTCGGGCCCGAGCAGCCGGAGCGGCTCGGGCACCGTGGCCATCTCCCTCGCATCGTCGCGGTGCACCCATCGTTCGTCGAATTCGTACATCCCTCCGATGTGATCGAAGTGCGCGTGCGTCGCGACGGCGACGAGAGACCGCCGGGCGGTCGCCGCCTCGATCACCGGCCGGAGCCGGCCCAGGCCGTTCGCGGTGTCCACGACCAGATCCCGGTCGCGACCCCGCACGTGCCACACGTTCGTCAGCAGGTAGGGGTCGACGTACGGCTCCCATAGGAGCGTGACCCCGTCCCCCACGTCTCGCCCCTCGAACCAGCGCTCGGCGACCGGTAGCTCCACGTCCCCCTCGGATCGGCTCCGCGGCACCGTGCATCCTGACAGAACGGGTGACCGGATGGAGGCTTCCCTCCCGATGGGGTCACGCCCCGGACGCGCCTCCTGGACCCGCTCGGGCGGTGCCGGCGTCGCCCCGGCCTCCGCCGGAACGGCTCGGGCCGGTACCAGGAACACGGCGGTAGCCACGAGCGCGACGACCCCGCCCGCGGCGTACACCGCGCGAGGTCCGAGCGCCTCGACGAGCGGCCCCACGAGTAGGAACCCGATCGCGTTCGCGAACAGGCCGAGCGTGTGCATGGCGGCGAACACGCGGGCCCGCACGCGGTCCTCGGTCCGGCGCTGGACGATCCCGTACGCCGCCACGCCGCCGACCGCGTCGAGGGCCGCCGCCCCGAGACTGGCTGCCAACACGAGGCCGAACCACGGCGTCGCGGCGATCACCCCCCAACCCGCGGCCACGCCGAGCAAGCCGAGGGTGAACCACCGTCGCTCCGAGGCCTCGTCGATCCTTCGGGCATACAGCGCACCGATCAACGCGCCGGCCCCGAAGAACGTGTCGATGAGCCCGTATCCGAGCGCGCCCACCCCGAACGACGTCGCGAGCGGGGGATCCGCAACGAAGGCGATGTTCATCGCGAGGTACATCAGGAGCCATCCCGAGAGCGTCAGCCGGCGCAGCAGATCGTCGGCCCAGACGACGCGGAACCCCTCCATGATGTCGCCCCTGGGCTCGGCGTCCCTGTCGTCGCTCTTCGAGAACCGGATCCCTCGGATGGACAGCGCAAGAGCCGCCGAGAGCGCGAACGACACGGCATTCACGGCGAACGCGAGCCCCGCGCCGCCGAGCGCGTAGAGCGCGCCGCCCAACGCGGGACCCGCGAGCCGCCCGAGGTTCCCGGCCGCGGACATCAGCCCGTTCGCCCATGTCAGGTCGTCCCGTTCGACGAGGTTCGGGACCGCGGCCGTCGCGGCCACGCCGAACGGCAGCGCGACCACGGACGCCACGAAGCCGAGCCCGATCAACAGCACGGGATCGCGCAGGAACACGAGGGCGACCCAGCAGCTCGTGCTCAGCGTGTCCGAGAGCACCATCACCCATCGGCGGTCGAAGCGGTCGGCGATGGCCCCCGAGACCGGCGTCAGGAACCCGGTGACACCGAACGTGAAGAACAGCGTGCCGGCCAGCCACACGGCCGAGCCCGTTCGCTCGAACACGAGGAACGACAGCGCGATCGCGGCGACCTCCGATCCGGTCGCCGACAGCATCCGGCCGAGCGCCAGGCGCCGCACCGCCCACCGGGACTCCCCCATCCGAGAACCCTATCCCTGCGGGGCGCGCCCGCGGACCACCGCATGCATCCCTCCGAGGTCCGCGGTCCTCACCGAGCGTAGTGCCGAGAGACCTCCGACGCGTACCGTCGTCCAACCCTTCCGGCGTTCTCCGACAGCCAGTCGCTCAACCGCCTCGTGCCGGTCGCCGGTCCCTCGGTGGTGACCAGCCCGGCCATCAACCCCTCGAGCTCGTCCCTGGTGACGACGACATCGCCTACCAGTCGGCCGATCGCGGAGGCCGCGCCGAGAGCGACCCGAGGGGGGACGCGGACGATCAGCGCCCTGCTCCTGATGGCTCGTGCGATCAGGCGGACCAGCTCCTCGAACGTGAACGTCTCCGGGCCGACCGCGTCGACGACCTCGTCTTCCCGCCGGCCTCCACTCTGCACGCAGATCTCCGCGACATCCTCCACCGAGACCGGCCGGACGCGGTACGTCCCGGATCCCGGGATCCCGAAGACCGGCGAGCGTCGCAGGAGGAACGCGATGTTGTTGATGAGGATGTCCTCCTTCCCGAAGACCACCGTGGGGCGGACGATCGCGTGAGAGAGACCCGACGCGCGGATCAGCCGCTCGATCCTTGCCTTGCCGCGGAAGTAGGCGAACGGCGAGTCCTCGGAGGGGTTCGTGATGCTGACGTGCACGAGACGCCGAACGCTCGAGTCCACCGCGGCACCGATCAAGGCCTCGGTGTTGGCGACGGCCCGATCGAACGTGACCTCGCCGCGCGGGAAACGCACCCAGTACGTGTTGTACAGCGTCGTCGCCCCACGAAGGCTCGCGGCGAGCGCATCCGGATCGTCGAACGCGTACCGCGCGACGCTCACCCGATCGCCGAAGGGATCCGGACGGTCCGGATGACCGGTGAGGGTCCGTACGAGCCTGCCGGCGGCCAGCAGTCGTGCCGTGATGTACCTGCCCGTGTACCCGAAGGCCCCGGTGACGACGTCCAGGTCGGCCACACGGGCATCCTAAGAGACGGCCCGGGAGGGGCGCGCAGGCGTACAGACCCAACTGGTGGTCCTGATAGAACGGTGCGCGAACCGCGCCCATCCCTCCCTAACGGGTCTCCCGATCCAGATGTGACCCGCGAAACGGAGAGCCCCCCGCAACTGCGAGGGGCGCTTCCCGGTGATTGCGGGCAAAGGCCCCCGGAAGCAGGAGCGCCGGGGGCCATTGCGCTCGTTGTCGAGGCTCAGCCGCTCAGGGAACGACAACAGACCCCATCAGCTCGACGTGGAGTGCGAGCGGTTCTTCGCTGAAGAGATGCATGCCACCGTGCCCGGAGGCACCTGCGAAGATGCCGCTGCTATCCCAGACCTCCCAGTTCCCGTAGCCGATGGTCCCCAGGCCGTTGGCCACGAAGCCGCCCTCGTAGGCGAGCACCAGCACGCCGCCGCCATCGTCCGCCGCCGTGAGCGTCAAGAACCCGTCGGTGACCTTGCCCACCGTAACCGTGGCGTCGGGGTCAAATGGGCCCCCCACGATGAAATGAGTGCACTGCGACATCTCCGCTTCGACGTCGCCATCAAAGGCATCGAGTGTCAGTGTGCCGGGGCCGCTCCCCTCGACGACGAGTACCTCTGGTGCGCAGAAGGTCGTGGGCTGTTCGAAAGTCACATCCAGCGACGCCCTCATCGCGACGCCAGCCGCCGTCACGGGCGATGCGCCCACCAACATGAGCGGTGCGACCAAGGCGGCCACGCCAATGAGCTTTGTCCTTCGCATCTTCCTCACCCCCATTTGGTGAAGCTGCGCTCTCCTATCTCGAGTCGCCGCTGGCTACCCGGCCGGGTTGAACACGTACCCCCAGACCAGGTAGTAGGGATCGGTCTCTTCCTCCTGGTCCAGGAGCTGGAACGAGGTCCTGATCTGCCAGCCCTCGAAGAAGCCGTATCCGGTCCCAACCTCCTCGCCTTGGCCCTGATTGGCGTTGTTGAACTGCAGCTGCCACCCCCCCTCGAAACCGCTACCCGGATAGGCGTCGAGCTCGTACCGGAACGTGCCCCAGGCCGTAAACACCAACCCTTGGTTGAAGCCCGCCTCGGGCCCGACGATCTCCATCCCCGCGCAATACGGTGAGCCCTCAGTCCGGTTGGTCTCCACGCCGGTCCGTCCGTGCGACGTGTTGCCGGCCTCCCAACCCCTTCCCCCGCTGCCGTCGAAGCTGACCAAGTACGTGGTGCATTGCAGCTCGTGCCGCTCCACCGCCGCCTGCGCCGGCCACATGGGCACGATCGTGATCGCCCCGACGGAGAGCACCGCGAGCGTCCGCACGATCTTGCGCATGACAAGCCACCTCCTCTTCCTCGAACGGGAACCGATCTCCCTCTACGCGGCTGCGATCCAGTTAGCCTCCGACCGCCCGAAGCATCGTCCCCATGACCATGTCGTTCGTGGTCTCGGGGCTCGTGCCGCAGAGGATCGCCCAGACGCCCTCGTCGAGGGACATCGCGAGCGATTGGTGTGGCGCGCCCGTGGGTTCCGACTCCCAGTTCGGCACGGCCCAGCTCGGCGGGTTATCGGCGTCGCGCGTTGCGACCTGCACCATGTCCTCGTACGTCATGTCGGGCAGCAACCGAATGACGACCATCGCGGATTGCACGGTCTCGACCGCGGTGTAAT
>DASWAT010000066.1:0-1641 GCA_036390995.1 Actinomycetota bacterium
AACGCGTGCACCACGCGTGGGGTCATCGGGGTGGGCGTCCCGCAGGCCACCGCCATCGCCGATGCGTCCGCGGCCCGTTCGGAGCACCTCCGCGAGACCGGCCGCTACTGTCACGTGATCGCCGACGGCGGCATGCGCACGGGCGGCGACATCGCGAAGGCCATCGCCTGCGGCGCGGATGCCGTGATGATCGGCTCGCCGCTCACGCGCGCGTACGAGGCGCCCGGCCGCGGCTACCACTGGGGCATGGCCACGTTCCATCCGACCCTTCCGCGCGGCGCCAGGGTGAGGACGCAACAGGTGGCGTCGCTCCGGGAGATCCTCGTGGGCCCCGCGCACGAGAACGACGGGACCTTCAACCTGTTCGGCGCGCTGGCCACCTCCATGGCCACCACCGGCTATGCCACGATCAAGGAGTTCCAGAAGGCCGATCTTGTG
The DNA here is from genome assembly GCA_036390995.1 of Actinomycetota bacterium. Taxonomy (GTDB): domain Bacteria; phylum Actinomycetota; class UBA4738; order UBA4738; family HRBIN12; genus DASQQQ01. Next base: position 439 of record DASWAT010000066.1, read on the forward strand.
GTGGCGCCCTCGATCAAGACGGAGGGCAAGACCTACCAGCAGGCCCAGCGCGTCGGGATGGGACACTGAGCGCGTGAGCGCCGAGCACCCGGTTCTCGTGGTCGATCTGGGAGCCCAATACGCGCAGCTGATCGCCCGACGGATCCGCGAATGCCACGTCTACTCCGAGATCGTGCCGCACGACCTGCCGACCGCCGAGCTGAAGGCGAAGCGCCCCGCCGGGATCGTGCTGTCCGGCGGCCCCGCCTCGGTGTACGAGCCGGGCGCGTTCGACGTGGACCCGGAGCTGTTCCACCTCGGCGTTCCGGTCCTCGGGATCTGCTACGGGCACCAGCTGATGAGCCGTGCCCTCGGCGGCGAGGTCGCGGCCACCGGGACGCGCGAGTACGGCCGTACCGAGCTCTCGGTGGACGAGCCGGGGGTGCTGCTGGCCGACCTGCCGACGACCGACGCCGTGTGGATGAGCCACGGCGATGCGGTCACGGTTGCCCCGCAGGGATTCCGGGTCACCGCGCACACGAACTCCACGCCGGTCGCGGCCATGGAGGATCGGGAGCGCGGGCTCTTCGGCGTGCAGTTCCATCCCGAGGTGGCGCACACGCCGCGCGGTCTCGACGTGATGAAGCGGTTCCTCTACGAGGGCTGCGGGCTGCTCCCAGACTGGACCCCGGCCAACGTGATCGAGCGCTCCGTGGCGAGGATCCGCGAGCAGGTCGGCGATCGCAAGGTGATCTGCGCGCTCTCCGGCGGGGTGGACTCCGCGGTCGCGGCGCTGCTCGTGCACAAGGCTGTGGGGGATCGGCTGACGTGCGTGTTCGTGGACACCGGGCTGCTCCGGGAGGGCGAGCCCGAGCAGGTCGAGGAGACCTTCGGCCGCCACTTCCACGTCCCGCTCATCCACGTGAAGGCGGCGGACCGCTTCCTGGCGAAGCTCGAGCGCGCGACCGATCCCGAGGACAAGCGCAAGCGCATCGGGGAGGGGTTCATCCGGGTGTTCGAGGAGGCGGCGGCGCCGATCGGCGCGGGGTTCCTGGTGCAGGGGACCCTGTACCCGGACGTCATCGAGTCGGGATCGAGGACGGCGGCCAGGATCAAGAGCCACCACAACGTCGGCGGGCTGCCCGAGGACATGCAGGTCGAGCTCATCGAGCCGCTGCGCCAGCTCTTCAAGGACGAGGTGCGGGTGGTCGGCGAGGAGCTCGG
>DASWAT010000067.1:0-42373 GCA_036390995.1 Actinomycetota bacterium
GAGGCCGAGCACCTGCCGCCCGGCTTCCCGGAAGATGAGGCCGGCGCCCAGGAACCCCACACCGGTGATCACGCGGGCGATCACCTTCTCGGCCGAGGCAGGGAACTCCTCCACGCCCACGGCGGTGACCGCCGCGGCTCCATGGCGAGCAGGGCGAAGGTGCCACCGCCCGCCGGCGGCATACGGGGTCGGCGCCCGCGGTTACCCTGGGGAGCATGCGTGGTCACGGCCGGTTCATGCGGCCCGTCTCCGAGCAGGACAAGCGACCGATCCGCCGCAGCACGGTTCGACGGGTGGTCGCCACGTTCGAGCCCTACAAGGGCAAGGTCGCCTGGGTCGGGTTGGCGATCCTTCTGTCGTCCGGACTCGGGGTCGTGAACCCACTGATGATCAGGGCAGTGTTCAACAACGCCCTCTTCGGAGTCCCGCCGGGTGCGCCGCGATGCGCCGGGCAGAGTTGCCCCAACCTTCACCTCCTCTACGTCTACGTCGGGATCATGATCGCCGTTCCCATCGTCACAGGGTTGATCGGGATCGGGCAGACCTACCTGTCGAACCTGGTGGGGCTGCGCGTCATGCAGGACTTCCGCAACGCGCTCTACTCCCACCTCCAGTTCATGCCCTTGCGGTTCTTCACCGCGACGCGGACCGGCGAGATCCAGTCGAGGCTCGCGAACGACGTGGGTGGCGTGCAGTCCGTCGTCACGGACACGGCGTCGAGCATCCTGTCGAACGTCGTCGTCATCGTGAGCTCGATCGTGGCGATGCTCATCATCTCGTGGCAGCTCACCGCGCTCTCTTTGTGCATGACGCCGCTCTTCATGTGGCTCACGTACAAGGTCGGGAAGGCCCGGCAGCGGGTCGCCACCGTCACCCAGCAGTCGATGGCCGACCTCACGACGATCACCGAGGAGACGCTCTCGGTCTCCGGCATCCTGCTGTCGAAAGCGTTCGGGAGACAGCGTCACGAGATCGACCGTTTCGAGAGTGAGAACGAGCGCCTGACCGGGCTCCAGGTCCGGCAGACGATGATCGGGCGGTCGTTCTTCGCGGTGGTCGGGACGTTCTTCTCGATCACACCGGCGCTCGTCTATCTCGTTGCCGGCTGGGTCATCAACGGACACGGCAGCATCAACTCCGGTGACCTCGTGTCGTTCACCACGCTCCAGTCGCGACTGTTCTTCCCCATCGGGTCGATGCTCCAGGTCTCCAGCGACGTCCAGACCTCCTTCGCGCTGTTCGACCGGATCTTCGAGTACCTCGACCTGCACCGCGAGATCGCCGACGCACCAGACGCGGTGCCGCTGCCGGCCGAGGCGGTCCAGGGGCGGGTGGGGTTCGACCACGTGTGGTTCCGCTACGACCTTCCGGTCGAAGAGCCTGCCGAACCGCTCGAGCAGCCCGGTCAGCCCGACGACGTTGGACCGCCGGTGTCGCGGGAGTGGGCGCTCGAGGACGTCTCGATGGAGATCGAGCCGGGGCAACTCGCCGCGCTCGTCGGCCCAAGCGGCGCCGGCAAGACCACGATGACCTATCTGGTCCCGCGGTTCTACGACGTGCAGCGCGGTGCCGTTCGTATCGACGGGGTCGATGTCCGGCAGCTGAAGCTCGATTCCCTGGGCGAGTCGATCGGGATGGTCACGCAGGAGACCTATCTGTTCCACACGACGATCCGCCGGAACCTGCTGTACGGCAAGCCGGACGCGACGGACCAGGAACTGGAGGCCGCGGCCCGGGCGGCGTTCATCCACGACCGGATCGCCGAGCTGTCCGAGGGCTACGACACGGTCGTCGGCGAGCGCGGCTACAAGCTCTCCGGGGGTGAGAAACAACGGTTGGCCATCGCGCGAGTGGTGCTGAAGGATCCCCGGATCCTGATCCTGGATGAGGCGACGTCGAGCCTCGACACCACGTCGGAACGGCTGGTGCAGGAGGCCCTGCGTCCGCTCATGCATGGCCGGACCACGATCGCGATCGCGCACCGGCTGTCGACGATCCTGTCGGCGGACGTGATCTTCGTGGTGGATCGCGGCCGCGTGGTCGAACGAGGGACCCATGCGGAACTGCTCTCGCAGGGCGGGATCTACGCGCGCCTGTACACGCAACAGTTCCGCGGCGGAGCGGTGGAGGCCATCACCGAGGACGGCATGGTGCTCGCCAGTGGCGAGGTGGTCCGCACGGCGAGCGACCCGAGCGACGCCGCCTGAGCGACGCCGATCGGGTCAGATCGTGCGCTCGTAGCCGAGGAGCACGAACCCGTCGGGGAACACGCGATCGGCGGTTCGCCGGAAACCGAAGGACTCGTACATCTGCTGGGCGGCCCGCATGCGTTTCGTCGTGCTGAGGCTGATGCGGGTTCGCCCGGCCCGCCGCGCCTCGTCGAAGCACGCCTCCATCAGCCGGCGTGCGACGCCGCGACGCCGATGGTCGGGGTGGACGCCGAGCATCCGGACGTGCGCCTCGTCGGGTGCGAGGGGCTCGTGGTCGTCGGCCGGCTCGGTGCGCCCCTCGAGCTCGAGCGTGACCGAGCCGAGGATGACACCACCCTCCACGGCCACGAGGACCCTGGTCCGGCCGTGTCGCTCACCGACGTCGGCGATCCTGCCGAGGTACTCCTCCCAGCCTGGATCGCCGGGAGTGGCGAACTCGCGGTAGGCGAGCGCCGTGACGTCTCCCGCCTCGTCCACCTCCTCCGGTCTGACCGGCCGGACCTCGATGGCCATGCCCCTGAGGCTACCGCGCCGACAGACGGTCAATGAGATTGACGAGATGCTCGTTCTCGCGGCAGGATGCGACCGTGGCGGACACGGATCTGATCCGGTTGCTGCTCGAAGCCCATCGAGCTCTTGGGGCCGAGCTCGTGGCCGGCATGGAGGAGCGGGGATATCCGGAGGCCCGACCCGCGCACTCGGCCGTGTTCATGCACATCGACCGGCGATCCGGGACGCGCCTCACCGAGCTCTCGCGCCGAGCCCGGATGTCGAAGCAAGGGATGATGCTGATCGTCGACGGCCTGGAGGAGGATGGCCTGGTCCGGCGCGTGCCGGATCCGGAGGATGCCCGCGCGAAGATCGTTCGGCTGACCGCGAAGGGCCGCCGTTTCGTGGCGGAGGCGCGGCGGACGGTTGCCGCCCTCGAGAGCCGGGCGCGGCGGGAGCTCGGCGACCGGCGGTACGAGGCGTTGCGCAGCGGACTGGAAGAGCTGGTGGGCCTCCAAGGCGAGTCGGTGGAGGGATGAACGCCGGGCGGGAGCTCCGGATACAGCAGGACTGGGTGGAGACGGCCGCGGCCCTCTTCCTGCAAACGGCTCCCCGGACCATCGCCCTTTCGGGCGGGTCCACGCCGCGGGCACTCTACGAACGGCTCGCCACCATCCCGTATCCCTGGAGCCAGGTCGACGCGTTCTTCGGCGATGAGCGGTGCGTCGCGCCCGACGACCCCGATTCGAACTTCCGGATGGCGAGCGAGGCGCTCTTGTCCCGCGTCGCCGCGCGTGTACATCCGATGACCGGGTGCGATCCGGTCGCCTACGAGCACGTGCTCGAGCAGGTGCTGGGTGCGGGGATCCCGTCCCTGGACCTGATGTTCCTCGGCCTCGGCGCGGACGGCCACACGGCCTCCCTGTTCCCAGGGGACCCCGCGCTGGAGGAGCGGGAGCGCGCGGTGTTGCTGGTCGACCGGCCCGACCACCGGCGCATGACGCTCACGCTCCCGGTGCTCTCGGCGACCCGCACGGCGATCTTCCTCGTGGTGGGAGAGGCCAAACGCCCCGCCCTGCGGCGGCTCCTCGCGGGCGAGGATGACGTCCCGGCGGCGCGCGTGCACGCGACCCGGGTGCTGATCGTCGCGGATCCGGCTGCTGCGGCGGGCCTCGGCCGCACCTGACCTAGAAGCCCACCGTCACGTTCAGGAGCTTGCCGACCAGGAACGTCACCAGGGCGGCGGCTCCCCCGATCAGCAGCATCCTGGCTCCCGACCAGACCAGACGACGGCCGGTGAGGAAGGACATCCCGGCTCCAACGCCGAACAGCGCGGCGAGCGTCAGCGCGGCCGAGGTCAGGACGGCGGCATCGCCGGTGAGGAACAAGAACGGCACCAGCGGCACGATCGCGCCGACCGAGAAGGTCGCGAACGACGACCCCGCGGCCGCCCAGGGCGATCCGAGGCCTTCCTGCGGGTCCAGCCCGAGCTCCTCGCGCGCGTGGGTCTCCAGAGCGGTCTGCGGGTCCCGCATGACCTCCTCGGCCAGCCGTCGGGCAAGGTCCGGCGAGACGCCCTTGCGAAGGTAGAGGCGCGTGAGCTCCTCGCGTTCGGCGCCCGGGTCCGTGGCGATCTCGTGGGCCTCCGTGTGGATCAGCCGCTCGAACACCTCGCGCTGGACGCGCATCGAGATGTACTCGCCGGCGGCCATCGAGAACGCGCCGGCGAGCAGCCCAGCGACGCCGGCCAAGACGATGACCTTGGCGGACACCCCCGCCCCCGCCACACCCATGATCAGGGCGACGTTGGAGACGAGCCCGTCGTTGGCGCCGAAGATCGCCGCCCGCAGGGCGCCCGACTTCCCGCCGGTCCGCTGCTCGCCGGTCACCGGCCCGAGGTGGGGGGCGATGGGCGTCCGCTCCCGCCGTATCCGGCGCACCACCGAGGACAGGATGGGGAGGCGGGCCTTGGTCCGTGCGTCCTCCGGGGACAGACCGCCTTTCACACCCACGAGACTACGCGGGAAGGAGCACATCCGAGTCGCGCGCCCCCATCCGGGCGTACGGTGTGACCTTCGCGACGAGAAAGGGGTGCCATGTCGGATCTGCTGTCCGCGGACCGGCTGATCTTCGATCAGAAGGCCAAGGTGGTGGAGATGAACATCGACTTCGCCGTCCGCGACGACGAAGGGAACGAGATCGGTCGCGTCCGTCAGGAGGGCCAGTCCCAGCTCAAGAAGCTCGCGCGGCTGGTCTCGTCGCTCGATCAGTTCATGACCCACACGTTGGGTGTCTTCGACGCCTCCGGCGCGAAGGTGGTGGAGCTCACCCGCCCCCGGAAGGTCTTCAAGTCGACCGTCCTGGTGAAGGACGGCTCGGGTGCCGAGGTGGGGAAGATCGTTCAGGAGAACATGGTCGGGAAGATCCACTTCGGGCTCCAGGACGCCCAGGGTCGGTCGCTCGGCGCGATCCGAGCCGAGAACTGGCGAGCCTGGAACTTCTCGATCCAGGATCCCGCCGGCGCCGAGGTGGGGAGGATCACGAAGACTTGGGAGGGTCTGGCGAAGACGGTGTTCACCACCGCCGACGACTACCTCCTGGAGATCTCGGCTCCGGTCTCTCCCTCTCTCCGCAAGCTCATGCTCGCCTCGGCCGCGGGGATCGACCTCGCGCTGAAGCAGGATGCGAGGGGACTGAACTAGTCGGTTCCTCGCCTCGGATCCCCAGGCGCGAGGAGACGACCCATGAGGAACCGCTCGATCGGCAGGGGCGCCGGTTGCGCCGTGGCCAGATCGGCCAGGATCCGGCCGACGAGGGGCGCGAACTTGAAGCCGTGCCCGCTGCAGGGCGAGCCGACCACGAGCGGTCCGCGGCGATCCAGGACGAAGTCCTCGTCCGGGGTGTTCGTGTACAGGCACGTGTCCGTGACCCCCGTCGCCTGGTGGGGAGCGAAGCGCCCGGCGGCGTACCCGTGCACGCGCTCCACTCGCTCCCGGTCCGGTTCGAACGGGCGCTCGTCGGCGTGGACAGGGGGCCCCGACATGTGCAGGGCCACCTTGAAGGCGCCCGGTTCCTCGGGGTCCGGGACCGCGTACGGCGTGTGCACGCGGTCGAGCGTCCAGTCGATGACCGTCGGGAGCGGCGAGGGATCGTCCAGCCGGAAGTACGTGACCTGCTCGAAGCTCGGGACCAGGGGCAGGCCGAGCCCTGCATCGGCGAGAAGGGGACCCGCCCAAGGGCCGGCCGCGATCACCACGACGGGCGCCCGGTAGCTCCCCCTCGCCGTGTGGACCTCGGCGCCGGTGCCGGTGGCAACGACGCCTTCGACCCTCGTGTCCTGGAGGAGGGTGGTACCGCCCTCCACGGCGAGACGAGCCTGGGCCCGGACCGTGCGTTCGGCCATGCACACGCCGCCCTCCTCCTGGACGAGGATCTCGCTGCCTGTGGGGAAGCGGAGCGCCGGCCACCGCTCGGTCACGGCCTCGGCGCCCAGCTGCTCGAAGCGTTCCCCGGCCGCCTCCAGAGCAGCGGCGGTCGGACGCGATCCCTCACCCACGTCCAGTCCTCCGGTCGTGATCAGCAGGCGTTCGCCGGCCCGCGCCTCGAGCTCTCGCCATTCGCGGAGCGCGAGCCGGGCCATCCGCACGTAGTCGGGGTGGTCGTAGGACAGACGGAAGATCCGGGTCGGTCCGCCCGAGCTGCCCCGCGCGTGCCCGATCTCGAACCGCTCGAGCAGGAGCACGCTCCGCCCTCGTTCGGTGAGGCTGCGGGCGGCGGCCGTCCCCATGGCTCCAGCGCCCACGACGATGACGTCGAAGTCCTGACGCACGGCCGCGAGAGCTTACCCCGGGGGAAGCGGGCTGGGGAATGGGGCTCGTTCCACGGCCGGGAGCTTTCGGATACGCGCGGTTGCAGATCCCGGTCTCGCGTCGTATCCTCGAATCGTTACGATACCGTCCCGTATCGTCTAGGGACGAGAGCGAGGAGGAGACCATGGACCCGGGAACGATCCAGCGCCGCAGATGGGCGACCCTGGCGGTCCTGTGCCTGTCGCTGGTCGTGATCGGCATGGACAACACGATCCTGAACGTGGCGCTGCCCACGCTGGTGCGGGACCTGGGGGCCTCTGCTAGCCAGCTGCAGTGGATCGTGGACGCGTACGTCCTGGTCTTCGCGGGGCTCCTGCTCAGTATGGGGAGCCTTGGTGACCGGTTCGGTCGCAAGCGGGCGCTGAACGCTGGGTTGCTGATCTTCGCCGCCGGGTCCGTGGCGTCCGCGTTCGCCGGGTCGGCGCAGGTGCTGATCGCCACCCGCGCGCTGATGGGGGTGGGCGGAGCCCTGATCATGCCGTCCACGCTGTCCATCATCACGAACGTGTTCCAAGGCCCCGAGCGTGGACGCGCGATCGGCGTCTGGGCCGGCGTCGCCGGCCTCGGCATCGTGCTCGCCCCGGTGGTCGGTGGCTGGCTCCTCGAACACTTCTGGTGGGGATCGGTCTTCCTGGTGAACGTGCCGATCGTGGGTGTTGCGCTGGCGGCGGGAGCGTCGCTGGTGCCGGAATCGCGCGATCCGCACGCCGCGCGGCTCGATCCCATCGGCGCCCTGCTATCGATCGCCGGGCTGACGGCGCTCGTCTACGGGATCATCGAGGCCCCGAACCATGGCTGGACCGACGCCGTGACGCTGTGGTCGTTCGCCGCGGCGGCCGTGCTGCTGACGGTGTTCGCGATCTGGGAGCTCCGTTCGTCCCATCCCATGCTGCCGATCCACTTCTTCCGGAACCGGCGGTTCTCGTCGGCGGCCGTGGCGATCACGCTGGTGTTCTTCGCGATGTTCGGAACGATCTTCGTGCTCACCCAGCACCTGCAGTTCGTCCTCGGGTACACGCCGCTGCAGGCCGGCATCCGGGTCCTGCCCCTCGCCACGCTCATCCTGTCTGCCCCGCTGTCCGCCAGGGCGGTCGAGCGGGTCGGGACGAAGGCGGTCGTCACCGGGGGACTCCTGGTCGTGGCGTCGGGGCTGTGGCTCTTGTCCACCGTGAGCATCGGCGACGGATACCCGCTGGTGGCGTGGACGACCGCGATCCTGGGTGTCGGGATGGGGATGACCATGGCGCCGGCCACGGAGTCGGTGATGGGCTCGCTGCCGCTCGCCAAGACCGGGGTCGGGTCGGCCATGAACGACACCACCCGGATGGTCGGCGGTGCGTTGGGCGTCGCGGTGGTCGGGAGTGTCCTGTCCTCCGCCTATGCCGCGGGCATAGCCCCTGCGCTGTCCGCCGTGCCCGACCCGCGCGTCGCGGCGGCCGCGGGCGACTCGATCGGGGCGGCGGTCGCCATCGCTCACCGGGTCGGCCCGGCCGGCCAGCCGCTGGTGGATGCGGCCCGCGTCGCTTTCGTCGATGGGATGGGGAGCGCGGTGCTGGTGGCGGCGGGCGTGGCGGCGCTGGGCGCGCTGGCGGCCCTGGCATCCCTGCCGTCTCGCCCTGGCCGGCCGGCCCCGGCGTTCGCCGGGGAGCCAGCGGCTGCCGCGAAGGAGTTCGTCGGGGTGGCAAGATGAGCCCGAGCGCCACGGCGTTCGATCTCATGGCCGGTCCGAGCACCGATCGCGCGGTCCGTCCGCCCGGGCGCCCCAGGAGCGCCCGGGCGGATCGGGCCATCCTGGAAGCGGCGCTCGCCGCCTTCGTGGAACAAGGCTTCGACGGCATGAGCATCGAAGGGGTGGCGGAGCGGGCGGGGGTGGGCAAGACGACGATCTACCGGCGATGGGCCTCGAAGGAAGAGCTCGTGGCGGCGGCCGTGGGCACCTTGGTCCAAGACGTCGACGTCGCCGACACGGGGGCGGTACGGGAAGATGTGCTGGCGCTGGTGCGGCAGCTCGCCCGCTTGTTCCGGTCGCGGGACGCGGGTGCGGCGCTCCCTCGCATGGTCGGCCAGGTCGCATCGGGCTCGCCTTTGGGGCGGGCCTACGTGGAGCAGGTCATCATGCCGCGTCGGCGGGCGGCCGCCGAGGCCCTTCGCAGGGGGATCAGGCGACGGGAGCTGCGGGAGGACCTCGACGTCGAGCTCGCCGTCGACCAGCTCTTGGGTCCCCTGATCGTGCGCAGGCTGTTCGCGGGTGCCTCGAGCCTGCGCCGAGACCTGCCCGAGCAGATCGTGGACGCCGCGCTGCGCGGGATGCGCCCCGACGTCTGAGCCCACCCGGCGCCGGACGGTCAGCCGGTCGCCACCGTCTCGATCCGAGCCGGACCGAGCCGCACGTCCCGGTCTGCGACGGTCGCGTTCACCGGCCGGTCGGCCCACGGGTTCCACACGCGGACCTCCACGGCTCCCACGGATCGCCGCACGTTCGACAGCACGGCGTCGCCGCCGATCTCGAGGAGGGTGCCGGAGGCCGGGAGGTCGCCCCCGCCCGAGGCCGGGATGTCGAGGAAGGGGAGCGCGAACCGCTCCCATCCGGGCAGCAGATCCTCCCGGGTGGCGTTGCGCTGCACGGCGATGGAGAACCGGGTCGTCCCGAGCATCTGGGCGTCCGGCGTCGGGACGTCGGGGCCGGCGGCGAACGGCCGGGTGGCGAGGTGTTCTCGGCTGATCGTACCGACGCAGCGGAGCAACGTGATGGCGAGCTCGTCGCCGGCCACCTCGTACTCGAAAGCGCCCTCGTGATACACGGCAACGCCTGCGGCGAGCACCACGTGCCGGGCCGGCCAGGTGGGGGAGGGTGCCTCGAGCTCGCCGCCCTCCGAGACCAGCCCGCGCTCCACGAGCTCGAACGGGGCTCCCGCGACCGAACCGTTCGCGCGTTCGGGTAGTCGAACGTGCAGCCGGAGGCGGTGGTCGCGCCCGCGGTTGTCGATCTCGCCGTCCACGCGGAGGAACGGCTCGTCCGCACGACCGGAGATCCTCAGCCGGACGTCCATGTCGTCGAACCGGGCCACGATCCCTCCGCCTCCCACGTGGAGGTCGGTCGGCGGGGACGGCGCACCTCCGTCCGCCGCGGGGCAGAAGTTGTAGAGGTCCCCGACGTCGGACTCGTCACGCAAGGAAAACGCAAGTTGGTCGGCCAGGATCCAGGCGTCGTCGATCCGCACCTCGACGGTTCGGCCGGATGGGGCGACCGGGCCTGCCTCCACCCGCCAGCCGAGGCCTGGAACACCCTCACGCTCGAACGGCGACGGGTTGAACCGAAGGATGCCAGGCGAAGGGACACGCGATCCCAGCACCTGCAGCGCGCCAGCGACGATCGCCTCGCCGATGACACGAACCTCCGCGTAGCGCGCGTCCACGTCGCGCGCGACCCGGTCGTGCGAACAACCGCACACCGAGTCGTGCGCCCCGTTCCAGAGCATGAGGGTCCATGCGCGCTCGAGCTCCTCGGCGGGCCAATCCACGCCGGGGACCAGCGCCGCCAGCGGTTCGGCGTAGCGCTCCAGCAGCGCCTCCATCCGTCCGCGTTCGCGCTTCTGGTGCACTCGCGCCGAGTACACGTTCGGCAGGAGGTGGGCTCGGGCCGACGACCGGAGCTCGCCTCGCCACACGGGGAGACCGTCGGGCTCGTCAACGTCCAGGTGATCGCGCAGTGATCCGACCCTCACGGACACGCCCGGCAGGAGCTCCTGGGCACGCGTGAGACGCTCGGGCAGCGAGGCGTCGGGCCCCGAGTGATCCGAGCCGACGGTGACGAGCATCCGGTCCGTGGCCAGGAACGGAGAGAGGTGTTCTACCTTGCGCCGCAACGCCTCTGCCAAGGCCGTGGGTTCCGCGAACCGGTGCAGGTCTCCGCCCAGGACGTAGCCGAAGGCGAGGTACTCGGTGAGGACCGCACTGCCGTCCGGCGCCTCCCACCGGAACTTCGTGCGATCGATCGCCTGGGGGACCCCGCGCCACAGGACCGCGCGATCGATCCCCGCCTGCCGGAGGATCTGCGGCATCTGGCCGATGTGGCCGAACTGGTCGGGGAGGTAGCCGATCTCGAGGGCCCGGCCGATCTCGCGGGCCCGGGCCAGTCCCATCTCGAGGTTGCGGATGTGCGACTCGCCCGAGGTGAGGAACTCGTCCATCTGCGTGACCCACGGCCCCGCCGAGAGCTTCCCCTCGCGGACCAGGCGACCGACGTCGGCCTCCCGCTCTGGACGGACCGCCAGGTAGTCGTCGATCATCGCCGTCTGCCCGTCGAGGTGGAAGTGCGGGAACCCTCGGTCGGCCAGGTCGATCAGCGTGTCCATCATGTCGACCAGCCGTTCGAGGAACCGGTCGAAGGGCTCGTACCACTCGCGGTCCCAGTGCGTGTGGGGGACGAGGGTGATGCGGGTCGGCTCCACGGCGCGCAGTCTCTCACGGCCGTCGCGCCTGCTGGCAAACGCGTCCTGGAGGTCGGACACTCCGCTGGGTGGGCGGCGTCCGACCGCCTCTGGAGGAAGGTCAAGCGATGTTCGATCTCGGAACGCCGTGGTGGCAGATCGTCCTGCGCAGTCTCATGGTCTACGCGGCCGTGTTCGCGGGGCTGCGACTGATGGGCAAGCGGCAGCTCGGCCAGATGACCGTGTTCGATCTGGTGGTGATCCTGCTGATCGCGAACGCGGTGCAGAACGCGATGGTAGGGCCCGACAGCTCGCTCCAGGGCGGGATCCTGGCGGCGGCCATCCTGTTGGCGGTCAACTTCGTCGTCGCACGGATCCGCCTTCTGACGCCCCGGTTCGAGCGGCTGCTGGAGGGGACCCCCACGATGCTGATCCGCGACGGTCGCTATCTGCCGGCGAACCTGCGGAAGGAGGGGATCGACCGCGAGGAGATCGAGTCCGCGCTCCGCGAGCATGGCTTGTCGGCGGCGGAGGACGCTCGGGTCGCCTACCTCGAGCCGGACGGTTCGATCAGCATCATCCCCATGACCGAGCACGTCCTACGCAGCCGGAAGCGGGTCCGCCAGCTCAAGAAGCACTGACCCGAGTCGTCACCTCCGCGGCTCCGCCTTCGTCCGTCGCCACCGGACGAACGGGCTGCTCCTCGCCGACGGTTCCGGCGGAGCCGTTTCCTGCAGGTCGCTCGCTGCGGCGGGCAACCGCTCCCGGGTTAGCTCGGTCTCTACGACCTCGTGCCGGGTCAGGTAGCTGGAAACGATGGCCTGGATGATGGCTGCTGCCGGGAGAGCTAGGAAGGCGCCCACGACGCCGTTCAGGCTGCCTCCGGCGAGCGCCGCGAAGAACGCGACGGCTGGATGGAGCTGCATGGTCCGCCCCGTGATCCGGGGGCTGAACAGGTAGTTCTCGATCTGCTGATACACGAAGACGTAGATCAGGAAGAACAGCGCCGACCACGGGTCCGACAGGACCGCCACCAGAAGCGGCACAGCCGCCGCGATGTAGGTCCCGATCACCGGTATGAACTGGGAGACGAACCCCATCCACAGCGCGAGCGGGACGGCGAACGGAACGCCGAGCGCCATCAGCACGATGAACGAGAACAGCGCCGACAGCGCGGCGAGCAGGAGCCGTGAGTACAGGTAGCCACCGGTCTTGTCGATCGCCACCTCCCAGATGTCCAGGACCTCGCGCTGCCGCCGGGGCGTGAGCACGGAGCACACGGTCCGGCGGACCCGGGGTCCGTCGGCGACCAGGTAGAAGGTGAACAAGAAGATCGTGAGCATCTGGAACACGATGCCGAGGATGCGGACACCGATCGACGCGACGTTCGACGCGATGTTCCCGATGTCGATCTTCGCGCTGCTGATCCGATCGACGATCTGCCGCGTCTCCAGCTTGTAGTTGAACCAACGCTCCGTGTAGACGCTCGCTTGTCTGACCAGCTTCGGAAGCTCGTTCACCAGCTGCTGCACCTGGTCGACGACCAGCGGCACCATGAGGCCGAGCATCGTGAGGAAGACCAGCGCCACGCCGGCCAATACCGCCCCCGTTGCCAGGCCGCGCCTCCATCCCCGCTTGGCGAGCCAGTTCACCGCCGGCTCGAGGGCGAAGGACAGGAACAGCGCCGTGATGAGCCAGATGACGAGGTCCCGGAGCTTGCGGAACAGCGTCAGGGCCGCGAACGCCGCGAATGCAGCCAGGATCACCAGGAGGATCAAGCGGGGGATCCACGGCGGCATCCGGGCGGCCTCCGGCGGTGGTCCGGCGGGCTCGCTCCGCGGCGCGCCCGGACGGGCCGATGGCGCCTCGGCGGGCTCGGGAGCCTCGACCGGCTCGGAGTCTCGCATCGTTCGCTGAGGGTATCGGCGGACGGTGCCGGCCGCCACCACCCGGGCCCGCCTTCGCGAGCAGCGCCGGTACGATGGCCCCATGCTCGAGGACGCGAGAGGCAAGACCGGCAAGCCCACCGAGAAGCGCAACAAGCCGAAGCGCCCTCGGGACGAGCTCGGCCGTCCCCAGCCCTGGGCTGCCGAGGATCGCCTGGAGCTCGAGGACTTCGACGCCTTGCCGCTCGAGGAGAACCACCGGCTCGGGCGGGCACACTTCAACGCTGGGCGGTTCTTCCCGGCCCATGAGGCCTGGGAGACGGCCTGGAAGCAGGCCCGGAACACGGACGACGCCGAGTTCTTCAAGGGCCTGTCGCAGCTCGGCGCCGGCTACGTGCACCTACTCCGAGGCAACGCCCACGGAGCCGTACGGTTGCTCCGGCGAGCGGCGGGGCGGATCGGCAAGTACCCGAAAGGGCACCTCGCGGTCGATACCGCGTCGGTGAGCCACGCCGCCGAACGAGATGCGGCCGCGGTCGAATCCGGCGACCTGATCCCCGGTGAGTCCGCTCCGGTCGGCGCCCCCGTGGTTTGAGCCCGCTTGACTGTTGCGCTGCAGCCTGCGCACCATGGGGGCCGGGATGAGCGCGACCACGGCCTACGAGGAGCGGGAGTGGAAGGGGCGGACCGGCCCTTTTGACTACCTCATCAACCCCGGGGTCTTCGCTCCGACCCACACCAGTCAGACCATCGCCGAAGCCCTCGAGATCGAGCCGGACGACACGGTGATCGACGTGGGCTGCGGCAGCGGCGTTCTCTCCTTCGTCTCGGCGCGTCTGGGCGCCCGCCGGGTGATCGGCTGCGACATCTCCGAGGAGGCGGTGGAGGTGGCCCGCGAGAACGCCCGGCGCCTGCGGGTGACCGATCGCGTGGAGTTCCGCGTGGGGAGCCTCCTGGAGCCGGTCCGGGGGGAGAAGGCGAACGTGATCATCGGCGACGTGTCGGGCATCCCCGACGAGATCGCCCAGGTGTCCGGCTGGTTCCCCGACGGACGGGCCGGCGGGCCAACCGGCTCGGAGCTCCCGGCGGCGATGCTCGAGAGCATCCGCGAGAACGACTGCCTCGCCCCGGGCGGCCGACTCTACCTGCCGACCGGAACGATCCAGGCCGAGAACCGCATCCTCGAGGTGGCCAGGCGGATCTTCGGGGCGGCCAACCTCCAGGCCCTGAAGTCGCGGGAGTTCCCGCTTCCCGACGTCGTGGCCAAGTCGAAGGCCGTGGCCCAGATGATGAAGGACGGGATCCTCGACCTCCACGCCCGCGGCAGCCGGCTGCTGTGGCGGCTGCAGGTGTGGCGCTGCGTGCTTCCCCCGGCGAGCTCGACCACCCGGCTGACCTCCGGCTGAGCCGGCCGGAAGGACGACCTCAGTCGGCCGGGCGGACCTCGGCCACGGACCGCACCTCGAACCCCGCCTCCCGCAGGAACGCCGCGCCGCCCCGGTCGATCGCAAGGACGATGAGGACGATCGCGCAGCCCGCGGCCTCGAGCGCGGTCGCCGCCTTCGCCACCTGATGGCCCGTCGTGGACACGTCCTCGATCAGCGCGACCCGGGCGCCGGCCGGCGCGTGGCCCTCGACCTGGGCGCGCGTGCCGTATCCCTTCGGCTCCTTGCGGACGACCGCGATCGGCATGCCGGTCTCGAGGCCTACCGCGGCCACCAGCAAGGTGGCCGCCCCCTCGGGTGCCGCGAGATGGGTGACATCCTTCGGCAGGAGCCCGGCCACCGAATGGGCCACCTCCTTCAGCAGCGGTGGATCGGTGAGGAATCGGAACTTGTCGAAGTACGTGCCGGAACGCTTGCCGGAGGACAGGACGAAGTCGCCGTGGATCTCCGATGCGTCCAGCAGCCGCTGCGCCAGGTCGTCGGACATGGCGGGTAGCATAGGCGCTCGATGGGCCTGTACCGGGCGGTCGCCAAGCCGGCCTTCTTCGCCCTCCCCCCGGAGGCCGCCCACGGCCTTGCGAACCTCCTCCTCGGCCTTCCGCTCCCCTGGGCAGCGATCGGCGGGGCGGCCTCCGATCCCGCGGTGCAGATCGATCTGGCCGGGATCTCGCTCCAGAACCCGATCGGTCTTGCCGCGGGCTTCGACAAGACCTGCCGGCACCTCGACGCCCTCGGGCGCCTGGGGTTCGGGTACGTCGTCGGCGGGACGATCACCCGGCTCCCCCGGCGGGGGAACCCGAAGCCGCGGATCGCGCGGTATCGTCGGCGGCGGTCGATGGCGAACTCCATGGGGCTGCCGAACCCCGGCGCCGACGCGGCCGCCCGCAACCTGGCCGGGTCTCGCCGCACGACCCCACGGGTGGTGAGCATCGCCGACCAGGACACGCCCGACGTGCTGGCGACGCACGACCTGCTCGAGCCGCACGTGGACGCCGTCGAGCTGAACGCCAGCTGTCCGAACGTCTCCTGGGGGCGGGATCGCGACAACGAGGCCCACCTGGCCGAGCTCCTCCGCGCGCTCGGGGCCCGGCGCGCGAAGCCGCTGTTCGTGAAGCTGCCGCCGTTCCGCACCGACGTGGAGCGTCAGGTCGTGCTCGCGCTCGCGGGTATCGCCCAGGAGGGCGGAGCGGACGCGCTCACCTGCTCGAACACGTACCCGGTACGCGAAAGGCGGCTGGCCGTGGGGAGCGGCGGGCTCTCCGGCCGGGATGTCTTTCCCGACACCGTGCGGATCGTGGCCGAGATGCGACGGACGACCGGAGCAGCGCTCCCCCTGAACGCATGCGGCGGCGTCTCCACGTCCGCCGACGCCCTGGCCTGCATCGAAGCAGGAGCCACCACGGTCCAGATCTACACCGGCCTGGTCTACGAGGGACCCCGGATCGTGGGT
This sequence comes from Actinomycetota bacterium, assembly GCA_036390995.1. GTDB lineage: Bacteria > Actinomycetota > UBA4738 > UBA4738 > HRBIN12 > DASQQQ01. Next base: position 15,780 of record DASWAT010000067.1, read on the forward strand.
TCCCTCACGAGGGGGCTGTCCGCCGCCCTCGAGGAGCGCATGATCAGCCTGCCGTCCCTGGTCGGGCTGGCCCAGGCGGAGGCGTAGGGTTCGCCGTCTCGGTGTCTTGCCGCGGGCGGGCCGCCCGTTCAAGATGCATCATCCCGAACACATGCCGGAGGTGGGTTGACGCAGCAGGTGGAAAGGAGCGACGTCCGGACCCCGGTCGCCGCGGGAACGGCGGTGCGGCTCGACGGCGTCACGAAGCGGTTCGGCGACGTCGTGGCTGTCGACGGCATCGACCTCGAGGTGCTCGAGGGGGAGTTTTTCTCGATGCTCGGCCCCTCCGGCTCGGGCAAGACCACATCCCTGCGGATGATCGCCGGATTCGAGGCGCCCACGGCGGGGCGGGTCTTCCTGGGCGGCCGCGACGTGACGCGGATGGCGCCGTACGAGCGCGACGTGAACACCGTCTTCCAGGATTACGCCCTCGTCCCGCACATGAGCGTCGAGGAGAACGTGGGGTACGGCCTTCGGGTGAAGAAGGTGCCGAGGGCCGAGCGCCTCGAGCGCGTCGCCGATGCCCTGCGGATGGTGCGGCTCGATGGCTTCGGCGCGCGGAGGCCGGCGCAGCTGTCCGGCGGCCAGCGGCAACGGGTGGCCCTCGCCAGGGCGCTCGTGAACCGTCCGAAGGTGCTCCTGCTCGACGAGCCGCTCGGCGCGCTCGACCTGAAGCTCCGCCAGGAGATGCAGATCGAGCTCAAGGAGATCCAGCAGCGCGTCGGGCTCACGTTCATCTACGTCACGCACGACCAGGAGGAAGCGCTCACGATGAGCGACCGCCTGGCCGTGTTCAGCCAGGGCAGGATCGAACAGATCGGAACACCCGCTGAGGTCTACGAGAACCCGTCCACCGGATTCGTGGCCGGGTTCGTCGGGACCTCGAACGTCCTCGACGGGGACACCGCGCGCACGGTCACCGGCTCACCCGCACCTTTCACGGTACGGCCGGAGAAGATCCACCTGACGGATCCGGGGAGCTCCGTGCGCGACGACGAGTGCACGGCCACGGGGCACGTTCGCGACGTCGTGTACATCGGCGCGCTCACGAAGTACTTCGTATCGCTGGACGTCGGCGGCGAGCTGGTGGTCTTCCAGCAGAACCTGACCACCTCGTCCATGGAGGCGCTCCAGGTGCGCGGCCGGGCCGTGCGCCTGATCTGGAACCGCGAGAACAATCGTCCGGTCGAGGGGGCCGGAGGGGCCGGGCCGTCGGACTCGAACGAGTCGCCCGACGGTCCCGAGTAAGGAGGGGGAAGGCGGATGAGGAGACTGAGGGCGACGCTCGTCCTCGCGGCCGCGCTGGCGCTCGTCGCCGCGGCCTGCGGGGGAGAGAGCGACACCAACGGCGGAGGAGGGGGTGGTGGTGCCAGCGGGAGCGAAGGACCCACCCTCGCCGCATACGACGCGAACGCGCAGGGCGAGGGAGCCCTCAGCCTCATCGCGTGGCCCTATTACGCCGAGAAGGGCATCGTGAAGCCCTTCGAGAAGGAGACCGGCTGCCAGGTGACGGTCAAGTACGGCAACACGTCAGACCAGATGGTCAACCTGATGCGCCAGCAGGGCGGGTCGCTCTACGACGGCGTCTCGGCCTCGGGCGACGCCACGTTGCGGCTGATCGCGAACCGCGACGTGGCCCCGGTCGACGTCGAGTCGTTCCCGGAGTACGGCAACGTGATGCCTTCGCTCCAGGCGCCTGCACACAACACCGTCGAAGGGGTCCACTACGGCGTCCCGTACGAGTGGGGACCGAACGTCTTGATGTACAACCCCGATGAGGTGAGTCCGGCGCCGACCAGCTGGGACATCGCCTTCGAGGCCGATTCCCCGTACGCGGGTAAGGTCACCGCATACGACAGTCCGATCTACATCGCGGACGGGGCGATGTACCTCAAGACGCACCAGCCGGACCTCGGGATCACGGACCCGTACGAGCTGACCCAGGACCAGTTCGACGCGGCGGTCGAGCTCCTCAAGCAGCAGTCCGGCTTGATCAGCAAGTACTGGGCGCTGTACACGGACGAGATCGACGGGTTCGAGTCCGGCGACATGGTCGTCGGCACCGCCTGGCCGGTGAACCAGAACCTGCTTCTGTCCGATGGCAAGGTGCCGGTCGAGTCCGTCACGCCCAGCGAGGGTGTCACTGGGTGGGCGGACACGTGGATGATGTCGTCTCACGCCCAGCATCCTGTCTGCATGATGAAGTGGATGGAATACACGCTCCGCGACAACGTGCAGTCGTTCACGGCGGTTGCGTTCGGCGCTACACCGTCCGTGACGACGGCGTGCTCGCAGCTCCAGTCGGACCTGGCGGACGCGTACGGCAAGGACATCGCGAACACGATCTACCCCGTGTACCACTGCGGCGAGGACGACTACCTCAAGAGCATCTACCTGTGGAAGACGCCGCTTCCGGACTGCGGCGACGATCGGGGCCAGGTCTGCGTCGACTACTCGACGTGGACGACGGCCTGGACCGAGATCCGAGGCGCCGGCTAGGCCGGCTGTGAAGGCGGAGGGGGCCCGGCGTCGGGCCCCCTCCGAGCCCTCGATGGCGACCGTGACCACCGCGCCCGCAACCGGTTCCGGGCCGCCGAGCACGCTCCGGCGGATCTCGGCGGCGTTGTTCCGTCATCCGCGGGCCAAGCTCGCGCTGATGCTCACGCCGCCGCTCGGCTGGCTGGTTGTCGTCTACCTGATCTCGCTCGCCCTGCTGCTCATCTCGTCGTTCTGGCGGCTGAACGTCCTCACGTCGCAGATCGAGCACGTCTGGGGCCTCCAGAACTACAGGACGCTCGTACGGCAGTCGGTCTATCGCACGATCGCGCTCCGGACCGCCGGGATGGCGGCGGCCGTGACGATCACGGATCTCGTCCTCGCGTTCCCGATCTCGTACTACCTGGCCCGGATCGCGACCCGCCGGATGCGCGCGATCCTCACGCTCGCGATCGTGCTGCCGCTGTGGTCCAACTACCTGGTCCGGATGTTCTCGTGGAAGATCGTGACGGCCGGCGGCGGTCCGCTCGAGTCGCTGCTCGCGCTGTTCGGGATCCACAAGAACCTCGCGTTCAGCAACTGGGCCGTGTGGCTGACGTTCTGCTACCTGTGGCTCCCGTTCGCGATCCTGCCGGTGTACGCTGCCTTCGAGCGCGTGCCAGGCTCACTGCTCGAGGCGTCCAGCGATCTCGGAGGCAGGGGTTGGGTCACGTTCCGGCGCGTGGTCGTACCGCTGGTGCTCCCCGGCATGGCGGCCGCGTCGATCTTCACGTTCTCGCTCACGCTCGGTGACTACATCACGCCGAACACCGTCGGGAAGGCGTACTTCATCGGCAACACGATCGAGCAGTACGTCGGTACGGCGAACAACCTGCCGCTCGCAGCGGCGTTCGCCATGGTCCCCGTCGTCATCATGGCGATCTATCTGTTGATCATGAAGCGGCTCGGCGCCTTCGAGGCGCTCTGAGGGGGAGCGGTGGAGAGCAGGTTCGCGCGGCTCGCAGTCAAGGCCGGGACGGTCGTCACACTCGGCTTCCTGTACGCGCCCCTCGTGATCCTGGGGCTCTACGCGTTCAACAAGAGCTTCGCCCGTGCGTGGCCGCCCGACCTGTGGACGCTCAAGTGGTTCCGGGTGGCGTGGAACGATCCCGACATCCGTCCTGCGATCGCCGGCTCGCTCCAGGCGGCTATCGGTGCGACGGTCGTCGCGCTGTTGCTTGGCTCATCGGCGGCGTTCGCGGTCCACCGCTTCCGGTTCTTCGGGCGCGAGACGATCTCGTTCGCGTTGGTGTTGCCGATCGCGCTCCCCGGCATCGTGACTGCGCTCGCGCTGTCGTCGGCCATCAACATCGGCCACGGCGCGTTCGGCCTCACGTTTTCGGTGTGGACGATCATCATCGGTCACGCGACGTTCTGTATCGTCGTCGTGTTCAACAACGTGATCGCCCGGCTCCGGCGAACACCCACCTCGCTCGTCGAGGCGTCGATGGACCTCGGCGCCGACGGCTGGCAGACGTTCCGCTTCGTCACGCTGCCCGCTCTTCGGACCGCGCTCGTGGCCGGCGCCCTGCTGGCGTTCGGGCTGTCCTTCGACGAGATCGTCGTGACCAACTTCACGGCCGGCGCGAAGCTGACGCTGCCCATCTGGATCTACAACCACATCCGGACCCCGACGGCGCAGCCGATCGTGAACGCGGTCGCGCTCGTCCTGATGTTCGTGTCGATCGTGCCCGTGTACTTCGCTCAGCGGCTGGCCGGTGGGGCACGGGCGGTCGGCGCGACGGCGGGCGGCGACGTCGCGACCGCGGTGGCGCCGCTCGAGGAAGCCGGCCCGGGCTAGGGACGGCTAGAGGTACTGGCCGGGGCCTGCCGGCGGGACCTGCTCCGGCTGGCCCGAGGGCAATCCGCGGCGGCGGATCTCCTCGAACTGGGCGCGGGCGGCGGCCTGCTGCGCGAACAGGGCGGCCTGGATGCCGTGGAACAGCCCCTCGAGCCATCCGACCAGCTGCGCCTGGGCGACCCGGATCTCGGCCTCCGTGGGCACTCCTTCCATCGGTGGCGCGAGCATGGCGAGCTCCTCCTGGAGGTCGGGGGAGAGCACCTCCTTCAGCTCGCCCACGGAACGATCGTAGATATCACGCAGGCGGATCCGGCCGGGCTCGTCCAACGACGCCGCCCGCGTCTCCTCCAGCAGCTCGCGAACCATGCTGGCGATGCGCAGCAGCTTCGCGGGCTGGGTGATCGACTCCTGCTGGCCTTCCTGCCCGGGCTCGTGGTCCGGCTGCGCGGGCACGCCGGGGACCTCGGGACGCAAGCGCGGCTCCTGCGGCGGCTGGTTCGGGTCCATGCTCACACGTTAGCAGTCGGGGTGGCCGAGACGGGTGGCATCATCCGTTCCCCAGGCGATCGAACATCAGGGCCTCCGCAAGCGCCGCGTTCTCCAGCTCGTTCAGAGCCACGCTCTCGTTCACGGAGTGCGGGTTCGAGACCTCGTCGGAGGCGCCGAACATCAGCACGCTGATACCGGGGAACGTCCGAGCCAGCAGCGGGACCAGCGGGATCGATCCGCCCGAGCCCATATCGACGGTCTCCCGTCCCCACGCTTCGGCCAGGGCCTCGCGAGCGGCGCGGTAGGCCGGACCCTCTGCATCCACGGCGAACCCCTGGCCCTCACCACCCCTCTCGATGTGGACCTCGACCCCCCAGGGGGCGTTGGCCTCGAGGTGGGCCGCCAGCGCGTCGAGCGCCTTCGCCGGATCGTCGGTGGGCGCCAGACGCAGGCTCACCTTCGCCCGGGCCACAGGCACGAGCTGGTTCGAGGCCTCGCGGACGCGGGGCGCGTCGATGCCGAGCACCGAGACGGCCGGCTTCGTCCACAGACGCTCCGCCACCGTGCCCTCTCCGATCCACTCCACCCCGGGACGGACGCCGGCCTCTGCCCGGAATCCGTCCTGCGGGTACTCCATGCCCACCCAGGGACCCGAGAACAGGCCACGAACGGCTACGTTCCCTCGTTCGTCGTGCAGCGTGGACAGCATCCGGCAGAGAGAGGTGAGCGCATCGGGGATGGGACCGCCGTAGGCACCGCTGTGCATGGCCTGGTTCAACACGCGGACCTCGACGCGGCAATCCACCACTCCCCGAAGGGTGGTGGTGAGCGTGGGGACGCCCCGCCGCCAGTTGCCGGAGTCGGCCACGACGGCGACGTCCGCCTGGACCAGATCCCGGTTCGTCTCGATGAGGAACGGGAGGTGCTCGGTCCCGGCCTCCTCCTCGCCCTCGATCAGGACCTTCACCCCAACCGGCGGACGGCCCTCGAACGCGGCGATGGCCGCCGCGTGCAGCACCACGCCACACTTGTCGTCGGAAGTCCCGCGCCCATACATGCGACCGCCCTTCACGACCGGCTCGAACGGGGGCGTGTCCCACTCCTCGACCGGACCCTCGGGTTGAACGTCGTAGTGCGCGTAGAGCAGCACCGTGGGAGCGCCGTCGGGCGCAGGAAGCTCGCCGGATACGGCCGGATGGTTCACGCCGTCGGGGAGCTCGATCAGGCGGACCCCCGAGAGGCCGCCCGCCTCCAGGATCTCGGCCGTGGTCTCGGCCGCGAGCCTGACTGGGCCGTCCTCGTAGCCGGGGAACGCGATCGATGGGATGCGCACCAGGCGCTCGAGGTCGTCCTGGACCCGGGGCATGAGGTCCGCGATGCGCTGTCGAAGGTCGTGAGTCATGTCTGGTCCCTCTTCCGTCGCGACGTGTCGGTCGGTCGCGAACGATATCGCACCGGACCGTTCGTGCCCCAGGCGACGGGCCGTTCGTCCCTCTCGTCGGTTCTCGTCCTCGCCCAACCTGGCGAGAGAGACGAGGAAGAAGGAGCGGGACGTGAGCGACATCGGGGTGCTGTACGAGGGGGGTGACCGTCTCCGGGTTCGGATCCGCGGGCACGAGCTCGTCGCGGATCAACCGGTTGCGGACGGTGGCGAGGACGTGGGCCCCTCTCCGACCGAGCTCTTCGTGGCGAGCCTGGCGGCCTGCATCGGCTTCTACGCCGAACGCTACCTGCGGCGCCACTCGCTTCCCGTCGAAGGGCTCGCGGTGGAGTGCGACTTCGCGTTCGCGAAGGACCGACCAGCTCGGGTGGGCTCGGCGGATCTCCGGCTGGTCCTACCGGCGGGGTTCCCCGAGGAACGGCAGGCCGGGCTGCTCGCGGTGGTGGAGCACTGCACCGTCCACAACTCCATCCGCCAGGCGCCGGAGATCTCGATCAGCCTCCGCGCCGAGCAGCCCGTCCCTTGAGCTGCTCTCTCCAGGCGCTACGGGTACAGGCGCTCGATCTTCCAGCCGCCGGCAGCCCGCGTGTATCGGAAGCGGTCGTGCAACCGGAACCGCCGGCCCTTCCAGAACTCGACCGTCTCCGGCTTCAGGCGGAACCCACCCCAGTGCTCGGGAAGGGGGATCTCGTCGCCGGGGAAGCGGGCCTCCATCTCCCGGTACCGCTCGTCGAGCACCTCCCGCGAGGGCACGACCTCGCTCTGCCGGGACGCCCAGGCGCCCAGGCGCGCCTCGCGCGGACGGGTTCGGAAGTAGGCCTCGGACTCCTCGGTCGAGACCCGTTCGATCGTCCCTGTGACGCCGACCTGGCGCTCGAGCTCCCGCCACAGGAACACCGCCGCGCCGCTCGGGTTCTCACCGATCTGCCGGCCCTTGCGGCTCGCGTAGTTCGTGTAGAAGGCGAACCCGTGATCGTCGAGCCCGCGCATCAGGACGTGGCGGACGGAGGGCCGTCCCTCGGCGTCGGCGGTGGCGAGGGCCATGGCTTCGGGGTAGCGGATGCCGGCGGATCTCGCGTCCTCGAACCAGCGACGGAACTGCGCGATCGGATCCGGATCCAGATCGCGCTCGGTCAGTGCCTCGTCGTCGGGAAGCTCGGTCACCCGGTGCCCTCGGCAGGACTCGAACCTGCGCACCCGGCTCCGGAGGCCGGCGCTCTATCCACTGAGCTACGAGGGCGCTCAGGGTGAGTCTAGCAACGCCCTCGAGCGCGCCGGGAACGGCGGCCAGGTTTCCCGTGCGCGCGTCACCCCTTGGGTATGCTCCCGGACGTGGAGGGACCCGATCCTCCCGAGGGTGACCAGAAACCCAGGATCCTGATCGTCGACGACGACCCGGTCATCGTGCGACTGCTCCAGATCAACTTCCGCCTGGAGGGCTACGAGGTGGACACCGCGTCGCGGGGCGAGGTGGCCCTCGAGCGGGTCCGCGCGAACCGTCCGGATGTGGTGATCCTCGACGTGATGATGCCCGGCCTCGACGGTTGGGAGGTGTGTCGGCAGCTCAAGGAGAGCCCGGAAGTGCGGCACATCCCGGTGATCTTCCTCTCGGCGCGTGCGCAGGACGAGGACCGTCAGCGCGGCTACGCTCTCGGCGTGGACGAGTACGTGACGAAGCCGTTCGATCCCGGTCACCTGATCGAGATCGTGCGGCGGGCCCTGGCGAAGTCCGCCAAGGGCTAGGAGGTCCCCGCCGCGCCGATGAACATCGAAGCCGAAGTGATCCGTACGCTGGATTCGAGCGTCCGGGCAGCTGCACGCGAGTTCGGAGTCGATCCCGACGAGCTCGAGTACGCGCGGGTCCTGATGAGGCCGCCGCGGAAGGAGCTCGGCGACCTCGCAAGCAACGTTGCCCTCCACCTCTCGAAGGTGTTCGGGAAGAGCCCGAAGGAAGTGGCCGAGGCGATCGTTTCCCATCTCGAGCCGGACGGTGTCGTGGAGCGAGCCGAGGTCGCAGGACCCGGGTTCATCAACTTCTTCCTACGGAACGAGTGGCTCTACGACGTCCTGCGCGAGGTCGTGCATCGCGGTCCCCGCTACGGATGGGCCGAGCCGCACGGGCGCTCGGTGAACGTCGAGTTCGTCTCGGCGAACCCGACCGGTCCCCTGCACATCGGCGCCGCCCGGAACGCGGTGATCGGCGACGCCCTCGCCCGGGTCATGGAGGCGGCCGGTTGGCGCGTGGTGCGCGAGTACTACTTCAACGACGCCGGCGGACAGATGGACCGGTTCGGGGCCTCCGTCGAGGCTCGGTACCTGCAGCTCCTCGGCCGCGACGCCGAGGTGCCCGAGGACGGCTACCACGGGGACTACCTGATCGACGTCGCACGCGACATCCTGGAGACGTTCGGCTACGCACTCGCCGAGCTGCCACCGTCCGAGCGCTTCGAGCGTCTGCGGCACGAGGGCGCGGAGCGCGTGCTCACGATGATCCGGCCCACGCTCGAGCGCTTCGGCGTCCGCTTCGACGTCTTCTTCTCCGAGCGCACCCTGCACGCATCCGGTGGGATCGACGAGGCCGTCCGCCGTCTACGCGAGGCCGGCCACGCCTACGACGCCGAAGGTGCCGTCTTCTTCAGGGCCACGGCGTTCGGCGATGACAAAGACCGCGTGCTCATCCGCGGGGATGGGACGCCGACGTACTTCGCGGCCGACTGCGCGTACCTGATCGACAAGTTCTCGCGGGGATTCGACCACCTCGTCTACGTGTGGGGGGCCGACCACCACGGCGACGTCGTCCGCGTCAAGGGCGCAGCGCAGGCCCTCGGGTACGACCCGGGCTCGCTCGAGATGATCCTCTATCAGTGGGTGTCGCTCAAGCGGGGCGGCGAGTCGATCGGCATGAGCAAGCGCGCAGGCAGGTTCCTGACCCTCGACGAGCTCCTCGACGAGGTCGGCGCCGACGCCACACGGTTCACCCTGCTGTCGCGGTCGAACGACGCCACGATCGACTTCGACATCGAGGTCGTGAAGCAGCAGTCGATGGAGAACCCGGTGTACTACGTGCAGTACGGGCATGCGCGGATCGCCAGCATCATCCGCCACGCGGAGGAGCGAGGCGTGCGCGTGCTTCCGATCGGGGACGTCGACCTAACGCTCCTGTCGACCGAGTCCGAGCTCGATCTGCTTCGAGCGGTAGCCGAGATGCCCGAGCAGGTCGCGCAGGCCGACGAGCTCCGGGCGCCGCACCGACTCACGCACTATTCGCAGGCCTTCGCGGCCCAGTTCCATCGCTTCTACACCGAATGCCGAGTGGTCACCGACGACGAGGCGCTGACGCAGGCTCGGTTGTGGCTCTGCCGGGCGGCGAAGCAGACGATCGCGAACGTGCTGGGGCTCATCGGGATCTCGGCACCCGAGTCGATGGAGCGTGAGGATGCGTGAGCCCGCCGGCGAGCCCCGGCCCGCCGGCGATCCCTGGCCGGCCGGCGCGGCGTTCGGACCGGACGGGCTGTGGATCGGTGGGGTCACGGCCGAGGAACTGGCGTCGAGGTACGGGACGCCGCTGCTCGTGGTGGACGAGGGCCACCTGCGGGCCCGGTGCCGTGCCTTCGCCGAGCTGTTCCCGCATCCGCTCTACGCGGTGAAGGCGTTCACGTCGCGGGCGGCGATCAGGCTGGCGGCCGAGGAAGGGCTCGACCTCCTCGCCGCCACCGAGGGCGAGCTCGAGGCGTGCCTGCGCGCCGGCGTCCCCGCCGAGCGGATCGTCCTGCACGGCAACAACAAGTCCGACGACGAGCTGCGGCTGGCGGTCGAGGAGGGGATCCGACTGGTGAACGTCGACCACGCCGGCGAGCTCGAACGGCTCTCGAGGATCGCCGCCGAGGCAGGGATCGAGCAACCGGTCATGCTCCGCGTGCTCCCCGAGGTCGGAGCCGGCGCACACGAGAAGATCCGGACCGGCGGCCGGGGATCGAAGTTCGGGATGTCCCTCGACGAGATCCCATCGGTCGTCCGCCGGGCCTGGGAGCTGCCAGGGATCCGACCGGTCGGCATCCACGCGCACGTTGGCTCCCAGGTGCTGGCGGCGGAGCCGTACCTGGAGGCGATCGACGTCCTGCTCGACCTGCTCGCTCGGCTGAAGGCGGAGACCGGGTTCGAGGCCGACGTCCTGGACGTCGGGGGCGGCTTCGGCGTCGCGTACACCGACGAGTCGCCGCTCGCGCTCGATGTCCTGGCGCCGGCGCTCCTGCGTCGGGTGCACGAGGGGGCGGCGGCAAGGGGACTTCGGATCCCGCACGTCCTCGTCGAGCCCGGTCGGTCGGTCGTTGGCGGCGCCATGGTCACGCTCTACCGGGTGGGCGCCGTGAAGGAGTCCGGCGGGCGCGTCCTCGTGGCGGTCGACGGCGGCATGTCCGACAACATCCGGCCCATGCTCTACGGCGCGAGCTACACGGTCGCGGTCGCGGGTCCGCCCAGCTCCGGCCGTCCCGTCGCGGTGGACGTCGTGGGCAAGCACTGCGAGTCGGGCGACGTGCTGGCCCGCGACGCCCTGCTTCCTCAGGAACCGCGTCGCGGTGACCTGCTCGCGTTCGCGGCGACCGGTGCGTACACGTATTCGATGGCCAGCAACTACAACAGGGTGGGGCGCCCCGCCGTGGTCGCCGTTCGCCACGGCGTCGCCCGTCCCTGGCTCCGGCGCGAGGACCCCGCCGACCTCGACCACCTGGAGGTGGCCGTCCCGCCCGATCGTACGGTCGCGCCCCCCGAGCACCTCGAGGTGCGTCCGGCCAGGCCCGGCGATGCGGCGTCCTTCCTCGCGGCGTACCGGAGCGTCGCCGCGGAGCGCCGGTTCATCCAGACGGAGACCGTCACCGGCACCGCTCGCCAGTATCGCCGCCGGTTCCGCCGATCCTGGACGGCGGAGGACGCCACCCTGGTTGCGGTCGCGCCGGAGGGCGTGGTGGGCAGTTTGTCGATCCGGCGTGACCCCCACACGGCGACCCGTCACGTGGCGACGCTCGGGATGTTCGTGATCGCCGGATGGCGGGGTCGCGGTGTCGGCTCGGCGCTGATGGCCGAGGCCCTGCGGTGGGCCCGGACGAACGGGCTGCAGCGGGTGGAGCTCACCGTGTATCCCCACAACCGCGCGGCGCTGAGCCTGTACCGGCGGTTCGGCTTCGTCGAGGAAGGTAGGCTCATCCGGCACGCCAGGAAGTCCTACGGATACGAGGACGAGGTCCTGATGGCGGCGTGGCTGGGGCCGGAGGAGACGTGAGCGACCGGACGCTCAGGGTGGGGCTGCTGGGCTGCGGCACCGTGGGTGCCGCGGTGGTTCGTCTGCTCGACGAGCACCGCGAGGACATCGAGCGGCGCGCGGGATGCAGGCTGGAGGTGGCCAGGGTCGCCGTGCGCGACCCGGCCAAGGCTCGAAGCGTGTCGCTCTCGCCCTCGAGCCTCACGGTGGACCCCATGGAGGTCGTGGACGATCCCGGCGTCGAGATCGTGTGCGAGCTGATCGGCGGCTCGGAGCCCGCGGGTTCGCTGATCCTCGCCGCGCTCGAGCGCGGCAAGCCGGTCGTGACGGCGAACAAGGAGCTGCTGGCGGATCGGGGGCGGGAGATCCTCGACGCCGCTGATGCGAAGGGCTTGGACCTGTACTTCGAGGCCGCGGTGGGCGGGGGCATCCCGCTGGTCCGCCCGCTGAAGGAGTCCCTCACCGGCGAGCGGCTGACGCGCGTGATGGGCATCGTGAACGGGACCACGAACTTCATCCTGTCGACGATGTCCGAGGAGGGCCGCCCGTTCGAGGAGGTACTGGCCGAGGCGCAGGGGTTGGGCTACGCGGAGGCCGACCCCGCGGCCGACGTGGACGGCTTCGACGCCGCGGCCAAGTGCGCGATCCTCGCCTCGATCGCGTTCAACGCTCGGGTGGTGGCGGACGACGTCTATCGCGAGGGCATCTCCCGGGTCACTTCCGAGGACATCGAGTACGCCCGGCGGCTGGGCTACGTGGTGAAGCTCCTGGCGATCGCGGAGTTCGACGGCGAGCGCATCGCCGCCCGCGTGCACCCCGCGATGATCCCCCAGACCCATCCCCTGGCCTCGGTGCGCGAGGCGTTCAACGCCGTGTTCGTGGAGGGACCGAAGATCGGCGAGCTGATGTTCTACGGCCGCGGCGCCGGCGGCGACGCCACGGCCACGGCGGTGGTCGGCGACCTCGTCACCGTCGCGCGGAACCTCCTGGCGGGCACGCGCGGCGTCGGATGCACGTGCTTCTGGGAGCGGACGATCCGTCCGATGGACGAGCTCGAGGATCAGTACTACATCCTGCTTCGCGTGGAGGACCGCCCAGGGGTCCTGGCCGAGATCGCCGGCGTGTTCGGCCGCAACGCCGTGTCGATCCGCAGCGTGTGGCAGGAGGGGATCGGCCCGGACGCGAAGCTCGTGTTCGTCACCCACCGGGCGCGCGAGGGGGACTTCCAGCGGGCCGTCGCCGAGCTCGGCGGCCTGCGGGCCGTCGGGGAAGTCCGGAGCGTCCTGCGGGTGGAGGCGGAGGAATGACCGCGGCGCCATGGCGCGGCGTGATCGAGGAGTACCGCGACCGGCTGCCGGTCTCGGACGACACCGCGGTCGTGACCCTCTGCGAGGGCGGGACCCCGCTGGTGCGGTCGGAGGTCCTGTCCGCCGAGACGGGATGCGAGGTGTTCCTGAAGTACGAGGGGGCGAACCCCACAGGCTCGTTCAAGGATCGGGGGATGACACTGGCCATCACGAAGGCGGTCGAGGAGGGGTCGAAGGCGGTCGCCTGCGCCTCCACGGGGAACACGAGCGCATCCGCGTCGGCATACGCGGCCAAGGCCGGCCTCACCTGCGCCGTGCTGGTGCCGAAGGGGAAGGTCGCGCTGGGCAAGATGGCCCAGACGCTGATCCACGGGGCCACGGTCCTCGAGGTCGACGGGAACTTCGACGCGTCCCTCGAGCTGGCCCGCGGACTCTCGGAGCGGTACCCGGTCACGCTGGTGAACTCGGTGAACCCGTACCGGATCCAGGGCCAGAAGACCTGCGCGTTCGAGATCTGCGACGCGCTCGGCCGGGCCCCCGACATCCACTGCGTCCCGGTCGGCAACGCGGGGAACATCACGAGCCACTGGATGGGCTACCGCGAGTACCTCGACGACGGCGTGGTCGCCGAGCCTCCGCAGTTGTTCGGGTTCCAGGCGCAGGGCGCGGCTCCGATCGTCCGGGGCGAACCGGTGCCGAACCCGTCCACCATCGCCACCGCCATCCGGATCGGGAACCCGGCGTCGTGGGCCAAGGCCGTCGCCGCGGCCACGGAATCCGAAGGTGGCATCTCCGCGGTCACCGATCGCGAGATCCTCGCCGCGTACCGACGCCTCGCGCGGGAGGGGCTCTTCGTCGAGCTCGCCTCCGCTGCCTCCGTCGCCGGCCTGCTGCACCTGTCGGCCGAAGGGAAGCTGCCGAGGGGTGCGACGGTCGTGTGCGTGCTCACCGGCCACGGGCTGAAGGACCCGGAGTGGGCCATCAGCGGCGCGAGCCACCCTCCGACGGTGCCGGCGGATCCGGCGGCGGTGGCGGCGGAGCTGGGGCTGTAGATCGTGCGGCTCCGGGCCACCGTTCCGGCCACCTCGGCCAACCTCGGCCCGGGCTTCGACTGCTTCGGTTTGGCCCTCGACCTGTGCAACGAGGTCTCCGTCGATACGGACGCCGAGCGCGGCGTGACCTGGGAGGGCGAGGGCGGGGACGAGCTCCCGAGCGACGGGACCGACGCCGTGAGCCGGGCCATGCGCCGGATCGCCGAGGCCGCGGGGGAGGAGCTTCCACCGTTCCGCCTCCACGGACTGAACCGGATCCCGCTCGCGCGAGGCCTCGGGTCCTCGTCCGCCGCCGCGGTCGCCGGGGTGGCGCTTGCCCGGACCTTGCTGCGCCTGCCGGAGGACGGGGACCCGAGGGCGGCGCTGTTCGACGCTGCGGCTGAGATCGAGGGTCATCCGGACAACGCCGCGCCGGCCGTCTACGGAGGTCTCACCGTGATCGCGGACCGGCGCGTGCTGCGCTTCGACGTCCCCGAGACGATCAGGCCCGTGGTGCTCGTCCCCGAACACGTGCGGCTCTCCACCGAGGTCGCGAGGCGCGTCCTGCACGAACGCGTTCCGCTCGCCGACGCGGTCGCGAACGTCGCGCACGGGGCGCTGGTCGTGCACGCGATCACGACGGGGGATGCGGACCTGCTGTCGATCGGACTCCGTGATCGCCTTCACGAGGATGTGCGCATGGCGCTCGTTCCCCAGGTCGGCGAGATGCGCGAGCGGATCCGCTCGACCGGCGTGCCGGTGTGCGTGTCGGGTTCGGGCCCCTCCCTCCTGGCCTTCGACACCGACACCCGGCCGGTGCCCGATCCCGGAGAGGGGTGGCGGGTGCTGCGGCCCGGCGTTCGAGACGCGGGAGCGGAGGTTCGGGAAGCATGAGGGGATCGCCCGAGGGCTCGGAGTGGCCGATGTCATTGAAGGACCAACGAGGCGCCCCTAGACTCGCCCGAGGGTCCGAAGACCGGGGCCAGGCGACCCTCGGGAACGACCACCCATGAGCGCTAAGCCCGAACCCAAACCTGCCGAACCGCCGTTGATGAACCTTCCGGCCGAAGAGTCGGCTCCGGTCCTGGTCACCGACCTCGCCAGCAAGACCCTGGCCGTCAAGGAGGGGGAGACGTTCCTCTACTCCGACCTCGAGGGCAATCTCGATCATGGCGGCGACTACGGCCTCGGCCTCTACGCGAAGGACACCAGGTACCTCTCGCATTTCCGCATGACCGTCTCCGGGCGCGATCCGGTCCTGCTGTCGTCGTCGGCCGAGCGGGCGTACATGGCGCACGTCGACCTCACGAACCCGGACCTGTACGAGGACGACGTCCTCACGGTCCCGCAGCAGACCCTTAACATCCGGCGGATCCGCGCCATCAACGGCCGGCTCTTCGAGCGGGTCCGGGTGAAGAACTACAACGCGCATCCCGTCACGCTGGACCTCGAGTTCGCTCTGGGGGCGGACTTCGCCGACATCTTCGAGGTCCGGGGGATGGTCCACGACGGCCGCCCTCGCCCGGACCCGCCCGAGGCCACCGACCAGACGATCGAGTTCGTCTGGACCGGCCGGGACGGCGTGCAGCGGCGCACGCACGTCGAGTTCGCCCAAACGCCGGATCGCATCGAGGCCGATGGCCACATCGTCCGCGCGGTGTTCCGGCTCCATCTCGGCCCTTACCAGACGCGTCTGGTAGGGATGACGATCGAACCCATCACGGGCACCGATCGGCCTCGGACGATGGACTTCGATGTCGCCGTGCACGAGCTCCGCCGCTCCTACGAGGAGTGGGAGCGCGAGTGCACCCAGATCGTCACGGACAACGAGCTGTTCAACCAGCTCCTCGACCGGAGCCTCCGGGACCTGCGGGCGCTGTACACGCAGACCGGCGAGGCCGGCGTGCTCGCCGCCGGGATCCCCTGGTACGTCGCGGTGTTCGGCCGGGACTCGCTCATCACCGCGCACCAACTGCTCACGGTGAACACGAAGCCGGCCCGCAGCGCCCTCGAGCTGCTCGCCGCACACCAGGGGACCGAGATCGACGACTGGCGCGACGAGCAGCCCGGCAAGATCCTCCACGAGGTCCGTCAGGGCGAGCTTGCCGGCGCGGGCATCGTCCCGCACACGCCCTACTACGGGTCGGTGGACGCCACGCCATGGTTCCTCATCGTGTACGCCCAGCACTTCCGGTGGACGGGCGACGTCGACTTCGCCCGGAGACTGCTGCCGGCGGCCGAGGCGGCGTTGCGGTGGATCGACGAGTACGGCGATCTGGACGGCGATGGGTTCGTCGAGTACCTCTCCCGGTCGCCCCGGGGGATCCGGAACCAGGGGTGGAAGGACTCGCACGACTCGGTGGTCCACTCGGACGGCAGGTTGGCCGAGCCGCCCATCGCGCTGGCCGAGGTCCAGGGGTACGTGCATCTTGCGAAGTCGCGGATGGCCGACGTCTATCGCGCGCTCGGCCACGATGCCCGGGCCGAGTACCTCCTGGCCCAGGCCCACGAGCTGAAGAGCCGGTTCAACGAGGTCTTCTGGATGGAGGACGAGCGCTACTTCGCCGAGGCCCTCGATGCGGACAAGCGGCAGGTCGGTACCGTCGTCTCGAATCCCGGCCACGGTCTCTACTGCGGCATCGTGGACGAGGGGAAAGCCGCCACGCTGGCGAAGCGG
The DNA here is from genome assembly GCA_036390995.1 of Actinomycetota bacterium. Classification (GTDB taxonomy): domain Bacteria; phylum Actinomycetota; class UBA4738; order UBA4738; family HRBIN12; genus DASQQQ01. The sequence continues at coordinate 32,357 of DASWAT010000067.1, forward strand.
CTGCTCGCGCCGGACATGTTCTCCGGGTGGGGGATCCGGACCATGAGCAAGGCCGCGGCAGCGTACAACCCGATGAGCTACCACAACGGCTCGGTGTGGCCGCACGACAACGCGTTGATCGCAGCCGGGCTGAAGCGGTACGGCTTCGCGCGGTCGACGAACCGCGTGGCCACCGCGCTGTTCGATGCGGCCGTGCAGGCCGACTACCTCCGTCTGCCCGAGCTGTTCTGCGGCTTCACCCGACGCACGCCGAACCGGCCGGTCAGCTATCCGGTGGCGTGCTCTCCCCAGGCATGGGCGGCCGGCTCCCCCTTCCTGATGCTCCAGGCGATGCTCGGCATCTCTGCCCGTGCCCACGAGAACCTCCTCACCGTGAACAAGCCCCACCTGCCGACATGGCTGAACACCGTCGAGGTCCGCCGCCTGGCCGTCGGCAACAGCCGCATCTCGATGGTCTTCCGGCGAGAAGGCGAGATCACCTCGTTCTCGGTTCTGTCTCGCGAGGGCGAGGTTCGCGTCGTGATGGAGGAGTAGCGCGACCGATCGGCACGCTACGGCACGATCACCACGGGTGTCCCCAGGCGAAGGAGCGGCTCCAGCCTCGCGAGTGCGGCCTCCGAGACTCGGATGCAGCCGGCGCTGGTGGAGGTGCCGATCGAGGACGGCGCGTTCGTGCCGTGGATCGCGAGCTGATCGCCACCGGACCATCCGGCAGGAAGGTGCGTCTGGATCCCGGAGATGCCGAAGGCGAAGCTCCCCAGGGCGCTTCCGGCCGGGAACGGAACCCGATCCGTCACGAAGTACCGGCCGGGCGGCGTCGGCGAGGTCGGTGCGCCGGTGGCAGCCGGGAAGCGCGCGAGCGTCCGCCCCCATCTCCTGAGCGTCAGCGTATGCAGCGAAAGATCGACCCGGATCTGGATCGCGGTTCGTTCCCGCCGCAGGCCTCGGATCCGGATCCACCCTGCCAGCTGGGTCCCGCTGTACGGCACCGTGACCAGACCGAACCGTCCGTCCGAGGCGGTTCGCAGGATCCAGGCGACGACCGGTACGTGGTAGTAGCGGGAGGCCGCCGGGAAGGTGCCGACCACGACGCCGCCTCCCGGCCTCGAGGTCACCGGGATGGGGCCCGGGATCCTCACGAGGAGGGCGGTGCGTGCTCGGTCGGGCCGGTGCGGTTCCGCGGCCGCGCGGATGGCGGCCGTCGAGACCCGTTCCAGCACCGGCCGGTCCGTCGGGAGCAGGGCGGACGCGGCGGGGGAGCGCCCGAGGGTGGGTTCGGTCCCTGTGGCGGCCTGCATCCAGCCGGGCGCGGTGACGATGGAGACGGCCACCAGCAGGGCCGTCGATCCGATCCAGATGGGGGAGCGATGCTTGGCCCTCACGCATCACGCATCGGGCTCCGGCCGGAACCGCTGGAGGGGCCGGTCGACCGTCCCCCGACCGTCCGACGGAGGGCGGGGGCTCAGCGCACGCAGGGACCCGTCGAGACCGCGGCGGTACCGCCGGCCGTGCGGTTCAGGCGGGGAAGGACCTCGGTGGAGGCGATCGCATAGCCGACCGAAGGATCGGTGGTTGAGGCGGCGAACACCACGCCGGCAACCGTGCCGTCGACGAGGACGAACGGCCCGCCGGAGTCCCCTGGGATCACGCTCGTCTGCAGCTCGTAGACCTGCCGTTGCACCGTGCCCTTCCCGTAGATGTCGCGACCCACGGCGTCGATGGACCCGCGCACGGCTGCGGCGTCGCCACGCAGGCTGCCACCGCCCGGATACCCGAGCACCGACCCCGTCGCTCCGCGCTCGACGAGGTCGCGATCGAGGTCGAGGGAGGGGCCGGGCACGTTCTGGACGTACAGGAGCGCCAGGTCGGTCCTCGGATCGAACAGCACCGTGGTGCCGGGCTCGCTCCCGCCGCCCTGAACCTGGATCTCCGGCGCCTCCACGCCCGCCACCACGTGCGCGTTCGTCACCACGTAGTGGTCGGCCACGACGAACCCGCTGCCCGACTGGATCTCGCCGCAGGCCTGGCCGACGATCCGCACGGTGCTCTCCTCGGCCGCTCGGAACGCCTGACGGGCCTCCGCGGCCGTGGGCGGCTGCACGGGGCCGGCCGGGGCGGGGGGCAGCCCCACGAACACGTCCGGGAACCCGTACCGGTTGAAGAACCCGCGGATCTCGGCCAGCAGCGACGGCGGCCGCGGCAGCGAGGCGTCCAGGCCGCGGACGATGGCCGAGCCCCTGATCTGCGCGGCGACCGTGGGGAATGGGCCGTTCACGAGGTTGAGGGCGACGAACCAGGTCGCCAGCAACACGGCCACCACCGACACGAGCATGCCCCCGCCGGCGTCCACAGGGCCGAAAGCGCTCCGACGGGCCCGTGCCCGGACCCAGCCGCCCAAGGCCCAACCGAGCGCGTTGCCGATCCCACCCGCGCCGAGCAGCACCGCCACCGCGATGCCCGCCTGCATCGCGTGGCTGCGCGCCAGCGACGCGAGGGACGGGCCGAGGAGGGCCCCCACGACGAGACCGACGGCGAGGCCTCCGTAGGACAGGACCTGGAGGAGGGCCCCGCGCCGGAAGCCCGAGTAGGCGGCGAGCCCGATCAGCACGAGAAGCAGGACGTCAAGAGCGTTCACGATCCGGCCTATCGTCCCACGGCCACGGGAGCGGCAAACGGCAGCCTTCGCAGGATCGGTAGCGGCGCGATCCGGCTCCCGGTCCCGACTAGACTGGTCGCGTGGTCACCATCGCCCACATCTCCGACCCGCACGTCGGCTCGCCCTACTTCGTGCCGAACCTCATGAACCGGGTCATCGTCGAGCTGAACGAACTGCAGCCACACGTGGTGATCTGCAGCGGCGACCTCACGAACGAGGGCTACCGCCAGGAGTACAAGAACTGGGTCGCCTACGCCGAACGTATCCGCGCCCCCCTGTACACCGTGCCGGGGAACCACGATGCCCGCAACGTCGGGTACCTGCACTTCGAAGAGCTCATCGGCCCCCGTCACTGGACGCTGGACGTCCAGGGCGTTCGGATCGTCGGGGTCGACTCGAGCGAGCCGGACCTGAACGAGGGACAGGTCGGGCGCGAGCGCTACTCGTGGATCCGGGAGCAGTTCGCCGTACCCGCCGACCTGAAGGTGTTCGTGCTGCACCACCACCTGCTGCCGGTCCCCGGGACCGGCCGGGAGCGGAGCACGGTGACGGATGCGGGCGACCTGCTCGAGGAGCTGATCGGTGCCGGCGTCGGCATCGTGCTGTCGGGTCACAAGCACGTGCCCTACGTGTGGCGACTGGAGAACCTGTACGTCGCGAACGCGGGAACGGTCGCCTCCCTTCGGCTCCGCGGCTATACGAAGCCGTGCTACAACGTGCTCGAGTTCGAGGGCGACGACGTCAAGATCACCCGTAGGTTCCCCTTCGGGGGTGAGAGCATCATCGCCCATTTCTCCCTTGCGACCGGGGAGCAGTTCTTCCGGGAGTTCGAACCGCCGGTCCAGCAGACGGTCGCCCCACGTTCCGGGGAGTAGTCGGGTCGCGCGTTCGCGCGGAGGTCATCGTGAGAGTGCTCGCGCTCGTGGACGGGGAGCACTATCCGCCGGTCACCCGCTGGGCCATCGCGACGGCCCGGGAGCGGGGTCATGACGTCGTGGCCGCGCTGTTCCTCGGTGGGACCGAGAAGGTACAGCCGGGGACGATGCCCGAGCTCGGCGTCCCGGTGCTCCCCGCGCGCGGCGACCCCGCCGAGGCCCTGGAGTCGGCGCTGGCTGAGGTCCATCCGGATGCCGTCCTCGACCTCTCCGACGAGCCGGTGGTCGGCTACCGGGAGCGGATGCACCTCGCGGCCGTCGCGCTCGCCCGGGGGATCCCCTACCTGGGCTCGGACTTCCGGCTGGAGCCGCCGATCGCCGGGCCGCCGCTTCCCGTTGCCACCGTGGCGGTCATCGGGACGGGCAAGCGCACGGGGAAGACGGCGCTCGGGGGCGAAGTCGCCCGGGTCGCGGCCCGCGAAGGGCTGAACCCGGTCCTGGTGGCCATGGGCCGCGGCGGCCCCGCCGAGCCCCAGGTCGCCCAGGCCGGGACCGTGGACCTGCGGCGCCTCCTCGAGCTGGTGCGGCAGGGCGAGCACGCCGCCTCCGACTACCTGGAAGATGCGATGACCACCGGCGTGACCACGATCGGGGCCCGGCGCGCCGGTGGTGGGCTGGCGGGCGCGCCGTTCGCCACGAACGCGAGGGAGGCCGCGGAGTTGGCCGTGGAGCTTGGTGCCGGGCTCGTGATCCTGGAGGGAAGTGGATCGTCCATCCCTCCGATCCCGTGGGACGCAGGCATCCTCGTGGTCCCGGCGACGGCGCCGCCCGAGTACCTGGGTGGCTACCTGGGTCCCTTCCGGCTGTTGCTATCGGACCTCGTTGTCCTTACAATGGCTGGGAGCCCCCAAGCGGGGCCTGAGAATCTCCACGCTCTGCGATCCCACGTCCAGCGATCCCGCGGCGCACCTCGGCTCGTCGTTACGGAGTTCGAACCGATGCCGCTGGGTGACGTGGAGGGCATGGATGTGTTCTTCACCACCACGGCGCCGGGAGCAGTGGCCGCGAGGCAAGCCGCATCCCTCGAGGCCACGTACGGGTGCCGCGTGGTGGGGTGGAGCGCACGCCTGGCCGACCGGGCCGGGCTGGCGCAGGACATGGACGAGGCGGAGGGGTACCGGGTTCTCCTGACGGAGCTGAAGGCGGCGGCCGTCGACATCGCGTGCGATCGGGCGCTGGCCAGGGGGGCTGAGGTCGTGTTCGTCGACAACCGCGCCGTCGTCGTGGAGGGCGATGCCGACCTCCCGACGGTCCTCCGGGAGACCATCGAACTCGCAAGGAACCGGCGAGCAGCCAGATGACGAAAGACACGAAGGGTCCGCACATCCTCATCAGCGACCGGGAGACGGGGCTGCCCTTCTCCAAGGGCCTGCTTGCGTCCCAGGTCATGGTGACGGGGCTCTCCCCGTACCGGGCCTACCAGGTCGCTGAGGCGGTGGAGGACCGGTTGGTGGACGTGGGTCGGCCCTCGGTGACCGGCGAGGAGCTCGATCGGGTGGCGTTGGAGGTCATCGAGGAGGTCGCCGGCGACCGGTACGCGAAGAACTTCCTGCGGTGGAGGGAGGTCGAGGCGCTCGACATCCCGCTCGTCCTGCTGATCGGTGGCACGACCGGGGTCGGCAAGTCGACCATCGCCACGCAGCTAGCCGCCCGCCTGGGCATCGTCCGTACGGTGGCCACGGACGCCGTGCGCGAGGTCATGCGGGCCATGTTCTCCCGGGAGCTCATGCCCACGCTGTATCGCTCGTCGTTCGAGGCGGGGGAGGCGCTTCGCGAGCCGCCGACCCGCGACGCGGTGATCGTGGGGTTCCGGGAGCAGGTGTCCGCCGTGGCCGTTGGTGTCGACGCGCTGGTGGAGCGAGCCGCGGTGGAAGGGATGAGCATGATCATCGAGGGAGCGCACGTGGTTCCGGGGTTCTTGAACCTCGAGCCGCGCCGCGACCGCATCCTGGCCGTCCCCGTCATCGTGACGGTCGAGGACGAAGAGGTGCACCGCAGCCACTTCTCGGTGCGGTCGTCGGATCACCAGGGGCGACCCGCTGGCCGCTACCTCAACGGGTTCGAGAACATCCGCCGCGTTCAGCGCTACATCAAGAGCCAGGCGCTGTCCCACGGCGTGCCGGTGATCCCGAACTACAACTTCGATCACACGCTTGCCGCGGTGATCGATCTGGTGATGGAGCGGGTCACGGAACGTGTGGCCCCCGTGGGTGCGATGAGCGGATCGACGAAAGGACGTACGGCATGAGGCTGTTCCTGGACACGGCCAACATCGAGGAGATCCGGGAGATCAACCGGTGGGGTGTGCTGTCGGGGGTGACCACCAACCCCACCTTGGTCGGACGCGAGAACGCCGACCCCGAGCAGGTGTGGAAGGAGATCCTGTCCGAGGTCGACGGCGACATCTCGCTGGAGACCACCGAGCCCGAGGCGGGCCCCATGTACGAGCAGGGGGTTCGGCTTGCCCAGATGGGGCAGAACGCCGTCATCAAGGTCCCCATGACCCCCGCGGGCCTGGAGGCGGGCAAGCGACTGACCGCAGACGGGATCCGGATCAACGTGACCCTGGTGTTCTCCCCGGCCCAAGCCATCCTGGCGGCCGAGGTGGGGGCCTACATCGTCTCCCCGTTCCTGGGCCGCATCGACGACGTGGCCTCCGACGGGATGCACGCCCTGTCCCAGATCTGCCAGATCTACGAGGTCCAAGGCTACGACACGAACGTGCTCGCGGCCTCGCTCCGACACCCCATGCACGTGGTCGAGGCGGCGCTCATGGGTGCCGACATCGCCACGATGCCCTACGACGTGTTCACCAAGCTCGTGAAGCACCCGCTGACGGATGCGGGCCTGCAGACGTTCAACCATGACTGGCAGGCCCTCCAGCGGGAACTGAAGGGAGGAGCCTAGTTGGCACCGGAAATCACAATGGACAAGCGCGTCCTCGAAGGCAAGGTCGCGTCCGAACTCCATGCGATCGCGGATGGCCTCGGTATCGAGGGGCACCAGAAGCTGAAGAAAGCGGACCTCATCGAGCGCATCCTGGCGCATGCGCGCGACGGGGGAGGAAACGGCAAGGGAGCCGGGGCCGACCGGACCGCCGAGGCCGGAGGCAGGGCGGTGGAAACATCGTCGAACGGTGAGGTTGCCGAGGTCGCAGAGCCCGCTCAGGCCCCTGCACCGCCGGCTCGTCCGGAGGATCGGGGAACGACCGAACGGGTTCGGGAGGACCGCGGCGAGGGCATGGGGTCTCGTGACCTGACCGACGAGCCGGTGCGCGAGGGCCAACGCGACCTGCGTCGAGAGCGTCCCGAGGGCCGTCCCGAGGGCCGTCCCGACCAGCGCCAGGACGGCGGACGGCGCCGCCCGACGCGCGAGGAGCGCCGACGCCAGCGCGAGGAGCGCCGCATGCGCGATATGGAGGCCCGGGAAGAGGAGATCGCGAACGCCCCCACGGCCACCGGGCTGCTCGACATCCTGCCGGAGGGCTACGGGTTCCTGCGGACGTCCGGCTACCTGCCTGGCTCCGAGGACATCTACGTGTCCCTCTCGCAGGTGCGGCGGTTCATGCTCCGCAAGGGCGACACCGTCACCGGCAAGATCCGCCGGCCCAAGGACAATGAGAAGTACTTCGCGCTGCTCCAGATCGAGGACGTGAACGGGCTCGACCCGGAGGAGGCGCAGCAGCGGCCTCACTTCGAGAAGCTGACGCCGCTCTTCCCACACCAACGGTTCCGTCTGGAGACGGCGCCTGCGGACGTGACCGGCCGGATCATCGACATGGTCGCGCCGATCGGCAAGGGCCAGCGCGGGATGGTCGTGTCGCCGCCCAAGGCGGGCAAGACCACCGTCCTCAAGAACATCGCGAACGGGATCCTGAACTCCAGCCCGGAGACGCACCTGATCGTGCTGCTCGTCGACGAGCGGCCGGAGGAGGTCACGGACTGGCAGCGGACGGTGGAAGCGGCCGAGGTCGTCTACTCGACCTTCGACAAGCCAGCCGACCAGCACATCCAAGTCACCGAGCTCGTGCTGGAGCGGGCCAAGCGCCTGGCGGAGACGGGCAAGGACGTGGCGATCCTGCTGGACTCGGTCACCCGGCTGGCACGGGCCTACAACCTCGCCGCCCCAGCCTCGGGCAAGATCCTGTCCGGCGGCGTGGACTCCACGGCGCTCTACCCGCCGAAGCGGTTCTTCGGCGCAGCGCGGAACATCGAGGAGGGCGGGAGCCTGACGATCATCGCGAGCGCCCTCGTGGAGACCGGATCCAGGATGGACGAGGTCATCTTCGAGGAGTTCAAGGGTACCGGGAACATGGAGCTCCGGCTGGACCGGTCGCTCGCCGACAAGCGGATCTTCCCCGCGATCAACGTCGAGGCGTCCGGAACCCGCAAGGAGGAGCTGCTCATGCCAACCGAGGAGCTCGCCCTGGTATGGCGGCTCCGACGGGTGCTCCACGCGCTCGAGGCCGGGGCCGCCCTAGAGCTGCTGGTGGACAAGATCCGCGCGACGAAGTCCAACGAGCAGTTCCTGAAGGAGATCGCTAAGGCGCCGTCGTAAGCTGGCCCGCCGGAAAAGGAGAACGGATCAGATGAAGCAGGGCATCCATCCCGACTACGTGATCGCGACCGTCCACTGTTCGTGCGGCAACACGTTCCAGACCCGCAGCACGAAGCCCGAGCTGCGGGTGGAGATCTGCTCGAACTGCCATCCGTTCTACACGGGCAAGCAGAAGCTCGTGGACACGGGGGGACGGGTCGAGCGGTTCCAGCGCCGCTACGGCAGGCAGACGCAGCAGGCGCCCCAGGCGCAGGACTGAGCCTCCGCCGCATGGCCGCAGAGTCGCCGCGTAAGCAGCACTACTACGGCGGCCAAGCCGTCATGGAGGGCGTGATGATGCGCGGCCGCGACGTCTGGGCCGTGGCGGTGCGGCGTCCCGATCGCTCGATGCACATCGAGTCTCACGACATCCGATCGATCGCGGTCCGTCACCCGATCCTCGCCAAGCCCGGCTTCCGGGGCGTGATCGCGCTCGGTCAGGCGCTGTCTATCGGCGTGAAGGCTCTCGCGATCTCGGCGAACCAGGCCTCGCCGGAGGACCAGCAGCTCTCGCCGCACCAGATGGCGATGTCGATGGTCCTCGCCTTCGGCATCTTCATCGCGGTGTTCATCGTGGGGCCCGCCGTAGCCTTCCGATGGGTGGGGCGCCACGTCAGCTCGAGCATCCTGGTGAACGCACTCGAGGGCGTGTTCCGGGTGGCGCTGTTCCTTGCCTACCTGGTCATCATCGGCCGCGCGAAGGAGATCCGGCGCGTGTTCGAGTACCACGGCGCCGAGCACAAGACGATCGCGGCGTACGAGCACGACGAGCCGCTCGTTCCGGATCGCGTGGACCGGTACTCCACGCTCCACGTCCGCTGCGGGACGAATTTCCTGCTGATCGTGATGGTGCTCACGATCCTCGTGTTCGCCGTGTTCGGCGACCCGGGGCTCTGGTGGCGGATCGGCTCGCGGGTCGTCGCCATCCCGATCATCGCGGGGCTCGCGTTCGAGATGCTCAGGCTCGGCGCCAGGTACGAAGGCTCGGCGCCGATGCGCGCTCTCATGGCCCCCGGCCTGTGGTTGCAGAAGATCACCACGCAGCCACCGGACCGTGAGCAGATCGAGGTCGCGATCGCGTCGTTCAACGAGGTGCTCCGCAGGGAAGGCGAGCGATCGGCGACCGGCGCCGACGTCTGAGCCCGAGGTCGTTGATTCCTCGGAACTTCCCCGTAGCATTGCAGGGGCGGTCCCCCCAACCGATGCGTAGGAGGCTGCCCATGTCCCCCACCGAGCTCGACCTTCCCATCCTGGCGAGCCCCGATCAGATCCGGCGCCGCGAGTTCGTCACGACCCGGCGGGGCTACGACCCCGACCAGGTTCGGGAGTACCTGCTGCAGGTGGCGGGTCACGTCGAACGGCTCGAGGCGATGGCCCGCGAGGCCCGCCTGGAGGTCGAGGCGGCGCAGCGCTCGCAGGCGGAGACGCCGAAGGTCGATCCGTACGAGCAGCTCGGCCAGCGCCTGGCCGAGCTCATCCGCACCGCCGAGCAGGAGGCCGAGCGGATCCGGCGGGAGGCGCGCGACGAGGCGGAACAGATCACGCGCGAGGCCAGGGCCGATGCCGACCGCGTCCGGCTGGACGCGCAGGGCAAGGCCGAGGAGTCTCGCGAGGAAGCCGAGCGGGCCCTCCGCGAGGCCCGCGAGCGCGCCGACCGGACCCTCGCCGGCTTGGCGACGCGGCGAGACGCACTCATCGAGCAGCTGGCCTCGATGCAGGATCGGCTGCTCGGAGTGGCCCGGGAGCTGGAGGCGGCGATCGACCGGGACGAGGCTCACACGGTCGTTATCGACGACGCCGCGCCCTCGGAACGTGAGGCCGGGGAGGAGC
>DASWAT010000068.1:0-4249 GCA_036390995.1 Actinomycetota bacterium
ACGAAGAGGCGAAGACCTACCTCGAGAGGCGCATGGCGCGTGGCAACACCAAGACGGAGGCGCTCCGTGCGCTGAAGCGCAAGCTCTCCGACGTCGTCTACCGGGCTCTCCTCGTCGACGCTGCCCCCGTGATGGCAGCGCCTGCCGAGGAGGCCGCTTGACATAGGAGCAAGCCGTGGAGTCCGACGTGGTGATGTATTCACGCCCAGGCTGCGGGCTCTGCGACGAAGCGCGCGACGTGATCCTGGGCGAACGGCGCCGCACGCCGTTCGTGTTCCGGGAGGTGGACGTCACGGGCGACGACGCCCTCGAGCTCGAGTTCGGGATCCGGATCCCGGTGGTGGTCGTGGACGGTGAGGAGCTGTTCGAGATCCGGGTGGACCCCGCAGCGTTCGCCGCCGCCGTTGGCCGGTGACCTCTCGCGAAGCGTTCCGGTGCACGCTTGCGCATTTGTGCATGGCGTCGGCTGGGGGTACCATCAGGCGGTGAGCGAGCGCCCCATCCCTGAAGCCACCGTGGGGCGCCTGCCCGTCTACCTCAGGGCGCTGGTGGAGTTGGCCGAAGCCGGGCATGCCACCATCTCCTCGGAGACGCTGGCCGAGGCGGCCGGCGTCAACTCCGCCAAGATCCGCAAGGACCTCTCGCATCTCGGCTCCTACGGCACCCGGGGGGTTGGCTACGACGTCGCGTACCTGATCCATCAGGTCCGCCGGGAGCTCGGCCTCACGCAGCACTGGCCGATCGTGATCGTGGGCATCGGGAACCTCGGGCACGCGTTGGCGAACTACCGAGGTTTCGCGGCGCGCGGATTCCGCGTGGCGGCGCTGGTGGACGCCGACCCGGCCAAGATCGGCGAGGAGGTGGCGGAGCTGGCGGTGCGACCGGTGGAGGATCTTCCCCAGATCGTGACGGAGAACGAGGCGGCGCTCGGCGTGATCTGCACGCCGGCCACCGAGGCGCAGAAGGTGGCCGATCGGCTGGTGGAGGCGGGGGTTCGCTCGATCCTCAACTTCGCCCCGGCGGTGCTGCAGGTGCCCGAGGGCGTCTCGGTGCGGAAGGTGGACCTGGCGATCGAGCTCCAGATCCTCGCGTACTACGAGCAGCGGAAGGCCGCCCTGGCCGAGGTGAGGCACCGGGGTCGCGCCGTGGCGGACCTGGCGCACGTCTGAGCCTCGGCACCGGCCGGGCTCACCGCTCCTATTTCGCGATGGTGAGCCAGAGCGTGATGAACACGGCCAGGACCATCACGCCGAACAGGATGAACTGCACGACGCCCTGGTCCAGCAGACGAGCTTCGGCTGCCAGCACTCCGGTCTCCTCTCCCTAGGCGGGTCCGTACCAGGGCGGGGCGGTCCCGCCGGTCAGGATCTGCTTGCGCTTGCGCTCGACGCGGTCCAGGAAGGGCACGTGGATCGCGAGGCCGATGATCGAGCCGATCAGGAACATCCACGAGTAGCGCGGAACGCTCCCGCTATCGTGCCTCAGGTACAGCGTGATGAGCGGACCCCCGCCGTTGTAGTAGGCCTGGGCGGCGGCCAGAGAGACCTTGCCGGCCGTGTCGAACTCGATGTCCTGGACCGTGAAGTCCGTGGTCTGGAAGGCACCCGGCTCGAACTGCGTCTTGCCGACCTTCGCGTTGGCCTGCCCTGCCAGGTACGCCTGGATCGCACCGCTCACCGACTGCACCGAGGCCGAGAGCCCGGGTGAGGGCTCCGTCCAGTCACCCCCCGGGTAGCTCTTGTACTGGTCGTAGGGGAACTCGCTCACGCTTGTGCCGGCGGCCTCCACCACCCAGGAGGGCTCGGCACCCCGCGGGCCGAGGTCCACCGGCGTCTGCAGGCCCTGCGACCAGAACCCGAATGTCCACAGGGCGGAGAAGATGACCATCCAGCCGAAGAACGCCACCGCCAGGACCAGGTACCCCATCTTCCGGCCCAGCACCGCCGAGAGCAGCAGCAGCACGCTCCCGATGAACAGGACGAACCCCATCGTAACCCCGAGGCCGCCCTTCAGGAGGGTGCCGCAGTCCATGTGGAACCCGAGGCAGCTGGCGGCGAGGAGGGTCGTCATGGTTGCAGGTTCGTGGTCGCGGGCGGCTTCTTCGTGAGATCGCCCTGGAGGAACTCCTTCACCGCGGCCGTGGTCGCGTCCGGGTTGATGCACACGTTGTGCTTGAACGGGACCTGCGTCTTGTCCTGGATCGAGACGATGTAGTTCACGATGTCGTTGATCTGCTGATCGTCGAGCGCCCCCGCATAGCGGATGCTCCACGACGGCATGAGGCCGCGCCCCTGCTCGATCGTGGTGTAGATGTCGTTCAGGCTGTAGATCGCGGCGTGGCCGGTCCACGGACCGCCGCACACGGTCGTGAGGTTCGGCGTGGGGATCGGCGTGTTGGTGGTGGTGTTCAGGATCGTGGAGCCCCGCAGCTCGGGACCATGGCAGCGCACACAGCCAACGCCGCCCTGGTTCTCCTCGGTGAAGAGCTGGACGGCCGCCTTGCCGCGAGCCACCGAGTCGGACAGGAGCGCCTTCTCCTGGTCGAGGTTGCGCGCCGGCTCCGCGAGCCACGTGAGCGGTACCCAGACCACGAAGAACACCACCAACAGGACCCCCCACCCCTGGAGCCGCTGGAGCAGGGGGGTCTCCAGGTCGGGGTCGGAGGGGCCCGGACGCATGGACCGGGGGATCTCCGGAGCGGCCTCGGCGCGGCGGATCCGGCCGCGCGACACAAGCGCGCCGCCGGCGATCAGCATGAAGATCGCGCCCCCGACGGCGAGGATGGCCCCCTGAGCCTTCGTCAGTGCCAGCATCTCGTCGCTATCCCGGCGCCACGCAGAAGGGACCCTGCGGCGGCTCGTCGATGGTGTCCGTGCCTCGGGGCGGCCCGAGGATGATCTGCGAGGTGTCCACCGTCACGTTGCCACCCGAGTCGATGGCCACCTTGAACCGGTCTAGTCCCCGGGGAGCCGGCCCGAGCTGGTACTCGCCCGCGTAGTTGTACTTCGAGCCGTGGCAAGGGCACTCGAACCATTGCGACTGCTGGCAGAAGGGAACCCGGCAGCCCAGGTGCACACACCGCTGGTACAGGGGCATGATCCCCTGGGCGGCCACGCCCTCGTTCTCGTAGTTCACGTCCCCCGAGGGCTTCCCGCTGTATGGCACGATGTAGAACCGTCCGGCGCCCTGGTAGAAGGGCTGGTTGTTCGAGCTGATGAAGCTCTTGATCTCGTCGAGCTTGCCTGCGGCGATCACCGATCCGAACCCGCCCTTCAGGTTCGGCCACAGGAAGGCGATGGTCGCCCCTCCGAACTGAGCCCCGAACACCAGGAGCGAGGTCACGAGCGATCGGCGGAAGAACTCGCGGCGGGAGACCGGCTTCGGGGCCTTCGGCCCTGTCTCGGCCGCGGGGGCGGGCCCGCCGACCGGCACCGGAACGGCCGTGGCTCGTTCGGCCCGCCGCGCCCGCACGAACGACAGTCCGAACACGATGGCGAACAGGTCGATCACCGCCATGACGACGAGCGCAGCGATGGTGCCCGTGGACAGCGCCAGGACGGACGTCATAGCTCGAAGAACACCCCTTGCGCCCAGGGCCACACCCAGTTGTAGCCGGTCCCGCGGAAGAAGGAGCCGACGATCGTGAGGGTGGCCCCGAACATGAACAGCATGGTGAACATGGTGATGGCGAGCTTGCGATCGCCCGGCTTCGTGCTGGGATTGCGGTCGATGTACGGGACGGCCGCGAGCCCGACGAGGATGAACGTCGGGATGGAGATGCCGGCCACCATGGGGTGGAAGTAGCGGAGCAGCTCCTGCAGGCCGAGGAAGTACCAGGGCGCCTTCGACGGGTTCGGCGTGAGGTTCGGGTTCGCCAGCTCGCGGAGGGGTGCGTTGACGAACGTCGAGAAGATCACCATGCCGGCCAGCAGCACGAGCAGGGCGATGAACTCCTCGATCAGCAGGTGGGGCCAGACGTTGATGCGGTCACCCTGCTCGCGCTCGACGCGTTGGATGCCCTCGGGCGGCACAAGGGCCAGGAGACGGTGCTTCTCGGGCGCGCCGCGCTTGGCGGCCGTGGGCACGTTGCCCGTCGGGGCCGGCGCCTCGCGCGCGGGCGTCGCCACGGCCGTAGCCGTCGGAGCCGCGGGGGCTGGCGCCACCGCGGGTACCGGTGGAGCGGCAGCGGCGGGACGGGGGGCGGGAGAGGCCGCCGGGGCCTGGACCGGGGGTTCGGCTCCGGCGGCGG
>DASWAT010000069.1:0-4667 GCA_036390995.1 Actinomycetota bacterium
CGCGGTCGGCGTTCCTGTTCACGGGGCCGGCGCGCTCCGCGGTACACCGACTGAAGTTCTCCGGCTGGCGGGCTGTGGCCGACGCCCTGGGAGGCGCGGCGGCCGCCGTGTGGTCCGACCCCGTCGACGTCATCACCTGGGTGCCGTTGTCGCGGCGCCGACTGGCCGAGCGGGGGTTCGACCAGGCCCGGGCCCTGGCCCACGTGGTGTCCCGGCGCACGGGGATGCCGCTGGAGTGCCTGCTCGAGCGGATCGCCGACACCTCACCGCAGGCGCGCCGGGGCGGGGCCGACCGTCGGAGGGCGCTCGATGGCGTGTTCCGCGCGCGAGGCGCGGTCCAGGCCACTCGCGTGCTGGTGGTCGACGACGTGCTCACCACCGGAGCCACGGCGGCCGCCTGTGCCTCCGCCCTTCGCGAGCACGGGGCGGGGTGGATCGGGCTCCTGACCGCGGCACGAGCTTCCTCCAGGCCACGGACGGAGCCGGCGAGGCGGCTCGGCGCCGGTGGGTATACTCGCGCAGGGCTCGCGCCTGGGTCTGTGGTTGCCCGGGGGAGGTTCCTCCGGTAGTCGATGCCAGCCGCAGGCGAAACGACCCACGTAAGGCGACCTTTGGTCGCTGAGCATGGTGCGGTTTAGATGTAAGTCCTGCCTCGACCGGCTCCGGCCGGACCGGGAGAAGGTGCTAAGTCGTCCCCTGGACGGTGATCCCCTCCGCAGGCGAGTGTGGGGGCAAAGACCAGGTCAGCCGGGCGTGAGCCCCACCTCTCCCCGACGCGGGGAACGACGACGAAAGAAGGAACACGGATGGATCTGGTCCTGAAGGGGCGCGGTACCCGGATCACCGACCACATGCGGAGCTCCGCCGAACGCA
This sequence comes from Actinomycetota bacterium, assembly GCA_036390995.1. Classification (GTDB taxonomy): domain Bacteria; phylum Actinomycetota; class UBA4738; order UBA4738; family HRBIN12; genus DASQQQ01. Next base: position 874 of record DASWAT010000069.1, read on the forward strand.
AGCTGTCCCGCCTGGAGCGTATGGAGCCACGGGCTACCAGGATCGAGATCGAGGTCATCTCCGAGAAGAACCCTCGCCTGGGTGGCTTGAAGCGCGTCGAGGCTGCGCTCGGCACGCCCCGCAAGACGTTCCGCGCCATCGCGCAGGCAAGCGACGTCGACTCCGCATTCGACCAGCTCGCCGAGAAGCTCGAACGACAACTCCGGGATCATCGCGAGAAGAAGCGAACACGCTTGGTGGAGGGGGCGAAGCGACTAAAATCGGCCCAGACGGCATCTGGGCCGGAACCCGGATCCGAGGAGTCTGAGGGGTCCGAGGGGTAGGCGCTCCCGCGAACGTTCGGAGGCCGCGTGGCGACGAAACGGAAGGATCAGACCGCCGAGCCGGATCAGCTCCGCGTCTTGGTGGTGGACGACCACGCGCTGTTCAGGCGCGGTCTGCAGATGGTGCTCGAGCAGGAGGCTGATCTCGAGCTCGTCGGCGAGGCCTCGGACGGGGCCGAGGCCGTCCAGAAGGCACAGGAGCTCATGCCGGACGTGATCCTCATGGACGTCCGGATGCCGAAACGCTCGGGGATCGAGGCGACCACGCAGATCAAGGATGCCCTCCCGCACGTGAAGATCCTCATGCTGACGATCAGCGACGAGGAGGCCGATCTGTACGACGCCATCAAGGCGGGCGCATCCGGTTACCTCCTGAAGGAGATCCCCATCGAGGAGGTCGCAGACGCGATCCGCTCGGTGTGGGCCGGCCAGTCTAGGATCTCGCCCTCGATGGCTTCGAAGCTGCTGAACGAGTTCGCCTCGATGAGCAAGACCACCGCCGACAAGCCCCAGGTGCCCGCCCCCCGGCTCACCGACCGCGAGATGGAGGTCCTGAAGCTGGTCGCGAAGGGCATGAACAATCGCGACATCGCGAAGCAGCTGTACATCTCCGAGAACACGGTGAAGAACCACATCCGCAACATCCTGGAGAAGCTCCACCTGCACTCCCGCATGGAGGCCGTCGTCTACGCCGTGCGGGAGAAGATGATCGAGATCACCTGATCCTCGCGCCATCCGGCGCCGTGGAGTCCCTGGTTGGGATGCGGCCCCGCCTTCCGGCGTTGGTGGACCCCTCCGCTAGAATCCAACGTTGAACCCGGAAGGATCCCCGTGGTCATCGAGAAGCTCGGCGAGTTGGGAGAGGGCCGCAAGCGCAAGCGGCTCGAGCAGATCGTGGGCATCGTCAACACGTACGAGCCCGAGATCGAGGAGCTCTCGGACGAGGAGCTGCGCGGCAAGAGCGCCGGGTTCCGGCAGCGGCTGGCCGACGGCGAGCCCCTCGACGACGTCCTCCCCGAGGCCTTCGCCTGCGTCCGGGAGGCGGCCAAGCGCACCATCGGCCAGCGCCACTTCGACGTGCAGGTGATGGGTGCGATCGCCCTGCACGAGGGCAAGATCGCCGAGATGAAGACCGGCGAGGGCAAGACCCTCGTCTCCACGATGCCCTCGTACCTGAACTCCCTCGCCGGCCAGGGTGTCCACGTCGTCACGGTCAACGACTACCTGGCCAAGCGCGACTCGGAATGGATGGGACCGATCTTCCGCGCGCTGGGGGTCTCCGTCGGCCTGATCCAGGCGAACATGAGCCCCGAGCAGCGCCGCCCCGCCTATGGGGCGGACATCACCTACGGGACCAACAACGAGTTCGGCTTCGACTACCTCCGCGACAACATGGCGATGCGGCCCGAGGAGATGGTCCAGCGCGGCCACCACTACGGGATCGTGGACGAGGTCGACTCGATCCTCATCGACGAGGCCCGGACGCCGCTCATCATCAGCGGCATGGTGGCCGACTCGGCGAAGTGGTACCAGACGTTCGCCCGGCTGGTCCCGCGGCTGCGGCGCGACGACGACTACGAGGTCGACGAGGCCAAGCACACCGTGGCCGTCACCGAGCCGGGCGTCGAGAAGGTCGAGGACGCGCTCGGCATCGACAACCTCTACGAGCACGTGCACACGCCGCTGGTCCACCACCTGCAGAACGCCCTCCGGGCCAAGGAGCTGTACAAGCGCGACGTCGACTACATCGTGACAAACGGCGAGGTGAAGATCGTCGACGAGTTCACCGGTCGCGTGCTCGAGGGCCGGCGGTACTCCGAGGGCCTCCACCAGGCGATCGAGGCGAAGGAGGGTGTGCGGGTCAAGGAGGAGAACCAGACCCTGGCCACCATCACGATCCAGAACTACTTCAAGATGTACGAGAAGCTCGCCGGCATGACCGGTACGGCGAAGACCCAGCTGGCGGAGTTCCAGGAGGTCTACAAGCTCGACGTCGTCGAGATCCCCACGAACCGGCCGATGGTCCGAGCCGACCAGCAGGACCTGATCTACAAGTCCGAGGACGCGAAGTGGAACGCCGTCGCCGAGGACATCATCGAGCGCCACGAGAAGGGCCAGCCCATCCTCGTCGGCACCGTGTCCATCGAGAAGTCCGAGAAGCTCTCCGGGATCTTGAACCGGCGAGGCATCGAGCACCACGTCCTGAACGCGAAGAACCACGAACGGGAGGCCATGATCGTAGCCCAGGCCGGCCGGCGGGGCGCCGTCACCGTGGCCACGAACATGGCCGGCCGAGGCGTCGACATCCTCCTGGGCGGCAACCCCGAGTACCTGGCGCGCCAGGAGATGGCCGCTCGCGAGTTCGACAACGACCGCTACCTCATGTTCGAGATGGAGCCGGAGGAGCGGGAGGAGTACGAGACCGAGTACGAGCCGATCCACCGCAAGTTCAAGGAGCAGACCGATCGCGAGCACGCCGAGGTCGTCGAGCTCGACGGCCTGTTCGTGCTCGGCACCGAGCGCCACGAGTCGCGGCGCATCGACAACCAGCTCCGGGGCCGGTCGGGCCGTCAGGGCGATCCCGGCGAGTCGCGCTTCTACCTGTCGCTGGAGGACGACCTCATGCGGATGTTCGCCAGCGACCGCGTCTCGTCGATCATGGAGCGACTGAAGTGGCCGGAGGACGAGCCGATCACGGCGAAGATGGTCACGCGGGCGGTCGAGAGCGCCCAGAAGCAGATCGAGGAGCTCAACTTCGAGCGACGCAAGAACATCCTGAAGTACGACGACGTGATGAACACCCAGCGCCGGGTCATCTACGAGGAACGTGCCCGGCTGCTGAAGGGCGAGGACTTCAAGGATCAGGCCGTCGACATGGTCACCGACGTGGTGGAGCGGACGATCCAGCAATGGGTCGGCGACAAGACCTTCGCCGAGGAGTGGGACCTCGACGCGCTCACGGCCGCGCTCGGGGAGGTCTACCCGAGCCGGCTGTCGAGGGAGCAGCTCGAGGAGGCCGGGACTGCCCCCGAGCTCACCGAGTTGGTCCTGGCCGATGCCCTCGACGTGTACGAGGAAAAGGAGCGGACGGTCGGGTCCGAGGTCATGCGCGAGCTCGAGCGCATGGTCCTGCTGAACATCACCGACACGAAATGGCGCGAGCACCTCTACGAGATGGACTACCTGCAGGAGGGCATCCATCTACGCGCGTACGGACAGCGCGACCCGCTCACGGAATGGCAGCGCGAGGCCTACACGATGTTCGAGGAGCTCACCCAGAGCATCCGCGACGAGTTCGTACGCTACGTCTACCGCGTGGAGCTCGTGCGTCAGGACGAGCCGGCGCGGCCTCGCCCACAGCGGGTGGTGGAGAGCCGGGGCGAGGGCGAGCCCTCGAACACGGGAGCCTCGCCACAAGCCGTGAGCCAGAAGGTCCCCCGCAACGCTCCCTGCCCCTGCGGCTCCGGGAAG
>DASWAT010000070.1:0-4375 GCA_036390995.1 Actinomycetota bacterium
GAACGGTGCCCGGCCCCTGCCGCTGCTAGCATCTTCGACTGCCCTTGGGCGCCACGGGCGAGTGGCGGAATATGGCAGACGCGCAGGATTCAGGTTCCTGTGAGGGCAACCTCGTGGGGGTTCAAATCCCCCCTCGCCCACTCGGAGTGACGTCTCGGAGATCGTTCACGCTTGTCCGGGATTCCTCGAGGGGCCAGCCCGCGGGCGGGTTGGTGGGGCTCGACCGGCGACGGGAGATCCTCTGCGCGTCCGCCTCGCGCTCGACGCCCACCCGGCGGGCGGGCTCGGACAGGGTCCCGCCCGCGGCTCACGCCTCGGCCAGCTCCGCGGCGGCCATTCCCCGGCGCTCGAGGACCAAGTACGCCACGACCTTGGCCTGGTCCAGCACCACGAACCAGACGAAGGCGTAGGCCCACGCCAGCCCGGCGAGCCCCCAGCCGATGGGCTCCATGAGGAAGCCGAAGACGGCGATGGCGGTCGCCACGATCTGGGTCCCCACGACGGCCCCGACGAGGATCGCCGACGGCCGGTAGGTCCAGAACCGATCGTGGGTGCGGGCTACGAAGACGGTCAGGTGTCCCGCCACGGAGAGCTTCAGGTACATGAGTGTCTGCACCCTCGCGTCGCTCAACCCGAGGGGTGAGTGGGCGAGCCACAGCATCCCGAGGGACGACACCAAGCCAGCCAACCCCAGGACGGTGGCGATGACCAGGACCTCCTTCAGGTCCCACCGCACCGGCCTGGATGAGCCCCGCACTCGGTCGTAGGCGATCGACAGGATGGCTCCGTCGTTCAGGATCGCCAGGAGTACGACCTGGATCGGCGTGACCGGGAAGAAGCCAAACGCCAGGATGGACACCGTCACGAAGAACACCACCCGGATCGTCTCGGTGATCCGGTAGATCGCGTAATTCTTCATCCGCTGGAAGACCTCGCGCGCCCGGTGGATGGCGTCGATGATCGTGGACAGGCCAGGGGCCAGCAGTACGATGTCGGCTGCCGCGCGCGCTGCGTCCGTAGCGCCGGAGACGGCGATCCCAGCATCGGCTCGCTCCAGTGCCGGGACGTCGTTCACGCCATCTCCTGTCATCCCCACGACGTGGCCGAGCTCCTGGAGCGCCTCGACGATCCGGTACTTGTCCTCGGGGACGACCTGCGCAAACCCGTCCGCCCCCTCGATCCTGCGGGCGGCGTCCTCGCCCCCGTGCAGCATTTCCGCGGCCAAGAGGTTGGTGCGCATCCCGACCATCCCGGCGATCTCGCGGGCGATCTCGATCCGGTCCCCGGTCACCATCTTGACCTGGACGCCGAGGCGTTCGGCCTCGCCGAGCGTCTCGCGAGAGTCGTCCCTCGGCGGATCCTGAAGGCCCAGTACCCCCGCCGCGTGCCACCGTTCATCGTCGGCTCGCGCCACTGCCAGCGCCCGGTAGCCCTTCCCGGCGAACTCATCGGTCACCTCTGACAGGCGGGCCGAGACGTCGACACCCGGTCCGAGGAGGTCGAGGATGGCCTGCACCGCACCTTTCGCGACGCGGAACTCCGCGCCGTCCGGGCCTCGCACCCGCGACTCGGCTCGCTTGCGGGTTGGGTCGAACGGCTCGAAGTCGAGGATCTGGAAGCGGTGGAGCTGCTCCCGATCGATCCGCTGCAGGATGGCCTGGTCGATCGGGTCCCCGCCTCCGGGCTCCGCTGTGAGCGCCGCCAGGAACAGGATCTCGTCCTCGTCTTGCCCATCGCGCAGAACCACGACATCGGCGACCGCGAGCTCGTTCTTGGTGATCGTTCCCGTCTTGTCGGCGCACAGGATGTCGACGCTCGCCATCTCCTCCACAGCCGGCAGGTGACTGACGACGGCCTCCCGCTTCGCTAGATGGCGAGCGCCGACGGCCATGGTCACCGATAGCACGGCGGGCAGAGCGACGGGGACGGAGGCGATCGTCACCACGAGCGCGAACTCCAGCGTGGTCGTAACGCTGGTGCCGCGGAGCAACGAGACCGCGATGATGACCGCGACCAGCGCCAGCGCCACGAAGATCAGGTACTTGCCGATCGAGACCACGGCTTGCTGCAGGTGGCTGGGCGGAGGCTCCAACTCGGCCAGCTCGGCGGTGCGTCCGAACACCGTCGCGGAGCCGGTTGCCAGCACGCGGGCGAGGGGTCCCCCGCGGGTGACAACCGACCCTGCGTAGATCTCGTCCCCCCGCTGCTTGTCGACAGGCAGCGATTCGCCGGTGAGCGCCGATTCGTCAGCCTCGGCCGTGCCGTCCACGATGGAGGCATCCGCGGGGACGACGTCGCCCCGCTCCACAGCCACGAGGTCGCCCGGGACCAGTTCTTCGGCCTTCAGCGTCGTCCACGCGCCGTCGCGCATGACCTTCGCCTGCTTGGCAAGGCGGTCCTTCAGCGCTTCGATCGCGCCTGCGGCCTGGTGCTCCTCCCAGAACCCGACCACGCCGTTCAGGAGCGGCAGCGCGAGGATGACGGCGAAGTCGGTCCATCGGGTGGTGACCGCGGTGAGGACCAGGGCCGCCTCGATCATCCACGGGATGGGACCCCAGAAGTGGGAACCGATCTCAAGGAGTAGGTTCTTCTGCTCCTCCCGGATCGCGTTGAGGCCGTACTGTCTCAGGCGCGCTTGGGCCTCTTCTGTGCTCAGCCCCTTGTCATGCCCCCGCGCTTCATCAGACGTTCGGTCCTGGTCGGTCCGCTGATCCTCGATTCGACCCTCGCCCCGGTCGGTGTCCGCTGGTGTCGTTCCTCCGCCGCCTGCCACGGTACCCACCAGGTTGACCCCTTCGTCGGACGTCGGCCCGCTCGCCCGCCTAGCGGGTCCTTCCGACCGCTGTCCCACGGTTCTCGCCCCGCTCCGTGTCTCTCGGCTCACGGGCATCACCCCCGATCCTACGGCCATTGCTTCGGGAGGCTCCAGGATAGGGTGGCGGGGTGGCGGGTCCTCGAGGGCGTGACGGAGACGTCGGGCTGTGGGGAGTCGTCGCCATCGGGGTCGGCGGCATGGTCGGCGGCGGGATCTTCGCGGTCCTCGGGCTGTCCGTGCTGATTACCGGAGGCGGCGCACCGATCGCATTCCTGGTGGCCGGCATGGTGGCGCTGCTGACGGCGAGCCAGCGTGGATCGGCGGCGTGGATCTCGCTGGCGGCTGCCGCCGCCTGCACAGGCGCGCTCGCGGCTCTGATTGCCAGGAGCAGCCTGGGAGCCACTTCTGTCCTCGGCGTCATGGTAGCGCTGTCCTTCGGGATCGAGGCGGCCTTCCGGAGGGTGAGCGGGAGGATGCTGCGCATAGAAGGAGGAGGTACATGAGTCCGATCGAGAACCCATCTCCACCCCCGGCGGGGGGCGACGTCGATCCCGGGGGACCCCTCTCCCAGGAACAGCTCGATCTGATGAACGCCTACTGGCGGGCCGCGAACTACCTGTCGGTCGGTCAGATCTACCTGCTGGACGACCCGCTGCTGGCCGAGCCCCTCCGGCCCGAGCACGTGAAGCCGCGCCTGCTCGGGCATTGGGGCACCACGCCGGGCCTCAACTTCATCTGGGTCCACCTGAACCGCGTCATCCGCAACTGGGACCTGAACATGATGTACGTCATCGGACCCGGGCACGGTGGACCGGCGGCGGTGGCCAACGCCTACCTCGAGGGGACATACACGGAGGTTTACCCGCACATCTCGCGGGATGCCGAGGGCATGCGGGCGCTGTTCCGGCAGTTCTCCTTCCCGGGCGGCATCCCCAGCCACGTCGCCCCCGAGACGCCCGGGTCGATCCACGAAGGGGGGGAGCTCGGCTACTCGCTGGGGCACGCCTACGGGGCGGTGTTCGACAACCCAGATCTCATCGCGTGCTGCATCGTCGGCGACGGCGAAGCCGAGACCGGCCCGCTGGCGGCCGGCTGGCAGTCGAACAAGTTCCTCGACCCGGCGCGGGATGGGGCGGTCTTGCCCATCCTGCATCTGAACGGCTACAAGATCGCGAACCCCACGGTGCTGGCGCGGATCCCGGAGGAGGAGCTCGTGTCCTACCTCGAGGGATGCGGGTACGACGTGCAGGTGGTTGCGGGGGACGATCCGCCGCTCGTGCACCAGCGGATGGCCGGGGTGCTCGATCGGGCCGTCGAGCAGATCCAGGCGATCCAGGGGGCCGCTCGCGAGCGAGGGGAGCGGGAGCGTCCCCGCTGGCCGGTGATCGTCCTGCAGACCCCGAAGGGGTGGACCGGCCCGAAGGAGGTCGACGGCGTGCCGGTGGAGGGCACGTTCCGCGCGCACCAGGTCCCCCTGGCCGAGGTCCGAACCAACCCGGAGCACCTCGCGATGCTCGAGTCCTGGATGCGCAGTTACCGGCCCGAGGAGCTCTTCGACGA
>DASWAT010000071.1:0-12033 GCA_036390995.1 Actinomycetota bacterium
TCTCCCGCAGAGCGTCCGGGGGGTCGTGATCTGCCGGCAGCACCAGCGCCGGAGCCGCGATCTCGTTCAGGCGCTGCGCGGCCGGCGGGTCGAGGCGCCGGGCGCCGCTCTCGTCCATCGTCAGCTCGTGACGGTTGTCCAACGCGATCTGGAGGATCCGGCGACCGGTCTCGTCCTCCACCCCGAGCGGCGCCCAGATCTCCATCTGCGTGCGGCGCGCGCTCTCCAGGTCTCCGCCCTCGACCAGCTCGTCGATACCCTCCGTTCGCGCCTCCCACCACGCGTCGTCCTCCTGCGTTCCCTCGTACCCCGGCAGCGAGGACGCCACGAGCACCAGCGCGGACACGCGGTCCGGGTGCGTGAGGGCTGCGTCCAGGGCGATCCCTCCCCCGATCGAACACCCGATCAGCGCCGCGCGATCCACGCCGACCGCGTCCATCACCGCAACCAGGTCGTCGGCGTGCGAATACGCCCGGCCGGGCTCGGGGCGGCTGGAGCGCCCATATCCGCGGAGGTCGTACCTGATCACGTGGTACCGCTCGGCGAGGACCTCGAACTGGTCGTCCCACGTGCGCGAGTCCCACAGCCCGGGATGGATCAACACGACGGCGGGGCCGGTCCCCGCGTGTTCGTAGTACAGGCTCGCGCCCTCGACGGCGACGGACCCCATCACGGCTCGAACCGCGGGAGGAGCTTGCGGTAGGTCTCGTCGAGCAGCTCGGGGAGCACCCGGGTCTCCCCCACCACGGGCATGAAGTTCGTGTCGCCGTTCCACCTCGGGACGACGTGCCAGTGCAGGTGGTCCGGGATGCCGGCCCCGGCCACCCGCCCGAGGTTCATCCCCACGTTGAAACCCTGTGGGTCCATCTCCTCCCGCAGCGCCCGGACCGACGCCTGCAGCAGGCGATCCACGTCGGCCAGCTCGTCGGGCGAGAGCGCTTCGAGAGCGCCGGTGTGGCGGAACGGCGCGACCATCACGTGGCCCGGGTTGTACGGGTACGTGTTCAGCATCGCGAAGGCGAGCGAGCCGCGCTGCAGGATGTGGACGCCGGCGTCGTCAGCGCGCTCGGGCAGGTCGCAGAAGATGCAGCCCTCGACCTCGCCCTTCGCCGCTTCGATGTACCGCATGCGCCACGGCGACCAGATCCGGTCCATCAACCCTCGAAGCGGCTCTGCTCGAGCGCGCGCGTGGCGGCCTCGTGCACGAGCGCCTCGACGAAACGCTCCACCGGCACGTCCTTCGTCTCGGCGCCGGAACGGTCCCGCACCGTGAGCAGCCCTGACTCGGCCTCCCTGTCGCCGATCACCAGCGTGTAGGGCGCCTTCATCAGCTGGGCCGCCCGGACCTTCTTGCCGACGGTCTCGGCGCCGTCGTCGACGTGCGGCCGGAGGCCGACCTCCCGGAATCTGGCGGCCAGCGCCTGCGCGTGCTCGACGTGGCGATCGGCCACCGTCGCGAGCCACACCTGCTCGGGGGCCAGCCACAGCGGGAAGGCTCCCGCGTAATGCTCGATCAGCACGCCGCTGAAGCGCTCGATCGAGCCGAGGATCGCCCGGTGGACCATGACCGGCCGGTGCCGCTGGTTGTCCTCGCCCACGTACTCCATGTCGAAGCGCTCGGGCAGGCCGAAGTCGCACTGCACGGTGGTGAGCTGCCATCGCCGGCCGATCGCGTCGCGGAAGTGGAAGTCGACCTTCGGGCCGTAGAAGGAGCCCTCGCCCTCCGCGATCTCGTAGCCGAGCCCGCTCTTCTCGAGGGCGCTCCGCAGGGCGTCGGTGGCCCGCTCGGCCATCTCCGGCGTCACGATCGATTCGCCCGGGAGCGTGGAGAGCGTCACGAGCGGGTCCGTGAACCCGAAGGTGCGATGGATCTCGAGGGTGAGATCGAACACCCCGAGGATCTCGTCCACGAGCTGGTCCTCCCGGCAGACGATGTGCGAGTCGTCCTGGGTGAAACCCCGAGCCCGCAGCAGGCCGTGGACCACGCCGAGCCGCTCGTACCGGTACACGCCGCCGAGCTCGGACAGGCGCATCGGCAGGTCCCGGTAGGAGCGCGTCTGGGACCTGTAGATGAGCACGTGGAACGGGCAGTTCATGGGCTTCACGAAGTACGCGGGGTCGCCCTCGTGCCGCATCTCCGGATACATGAGCTCGGCGTACTTGGTGGTGTGCCCCGAGGTGTCCCACAGCTCGCGCCTGGCGAGGTGTGGCGTGGCCACCAGGTCGTAGCCACGCTCGAGATGGAGGTCCCGGATGTAGTCCTCGAGCTGCTTGCGGAACAGGCCGCCCCGGGGGTGCCAGACGGCCAGGCCCGGACCGAGCTCCTCGGGGAACGAGAACAGGTCGAGCTCGCGACCGAGCCTGCGATGGTCCCGGCGCTCCGCCTCCTCCAGACGGTGGAGGTAGTCCTTCAGGTCGAGCTCGCTGGGCCATGCGGTGCCGTAGATCCGCGTGAGCATCTGGCGGGTCTCGTCGCCCCGCCAGTACGCGCCGGCCAGCTTCATGAGCTTGAACGCCGGGATCCTGCCGGTGGAGGGGACGTGCGGTCCCAGACACAGGTCGCCCCAGCCGTCGTTGCGGTACACGGACACTCGGTCGCCGAGCGCGCCTTCGCTCTCGTCGAGCCCCTCGATGATCTCGCGCTTGTACGGCTGGTCGGCGAACCGCTCCAGAGCCTCCTCACGGGACAGCTCCTCGCGGACGAAGGGTTGGTCCGCCGCAACGATCTCGGCCATCCGGCGTTCGACCTTCTCGAGGTCCTCGGACGACACGGCCTGCGGCAGCTCGAAGTCGTAGTAGAACCCGTCCTCGATGGGCGGCCCGATCGCGTAGCGCGTGCCGGGATACAGGTCGCACACGGCCTGCGCCATCACGTGCGCGGTGGAGTGCCGCAGGACGTGGAGCCCGTCCGGGTCGCTCGCGCCCACCGGCTCGGCACCGCCGTCGCCCTCCGGGACGAACGACAGGTCCACGAGCCGGCCGTCGAGGCGCGCGGCGACGGCCTCCGGGGGCAGCACCGAGCCGATGGGCTCCCCCTCGGGGAGCTCCACGGAGGTGCCGTGCGAAAGCTCGATCCGCGGCATGGAGCGCCATGATACGCGAGGGCGGACGCGGCCCCGAGCGTCACTCGTACGCGATGGCCTCCAGGACGTTCAGCTTCGCGGCCCGACGCGCCGGGAGCGCCGCCGCCACCACGCCGGCTAGTCCGGCCGCGACCGTGTAGATCGCGAGCTCCCGGTACGGGATCGACAGGGCGGTGACGCCGGTGTTCGACAGCGCCTGCTGCATGGCCCATCCGAACAGGACACCGATCACCATCCCCAGCAGCGCCCCGATCACGGCCACGATGATCGCCTCGCGGCGGACCATCGAGCGCACCTGCCGCCGCGTGGTCCCCACGGCCCGCAACAGGCCGATCTCCCTCGTCCGCTCGTAGATCGAAAGGCTGAGCGTGTTCACGATGCCGACGAACGCGATGAGGACCGCCAGCGCCAGCAGCACCGTGACCAGCCGCAGGACCGAGTTCACCAGGTTCGCCTGCTTCTCGCGGAACTGCGCCTGGTTCTGCACGTCGATGTTCGCGAACGGCTTCACCGCCGACTCGAGCCCCTGCTGCACCTGCGCGAGGTCGCGGTCCGGCGCCACGGTCACGAGCACGAAGGTGTCCAGCGCCTCAGGGTAGTGCTCGGCGTACGTCGCGAGCGAGATCGCGTAATCGGTCACCAGGCGGTTCTCGTCGTAGATGCCGCCGATCGTGAGCCGCGTCTTGCCGGTAGCCGGGAACTCCACGGGAACCGTGTCGCCCACCTTCCAGCCGTGGTCCTCGGCGAGCCCGCGGTAGACGAGGATGTCGCCCTGCGAGAGCGAAGCGACGGTGCCTTCGCTCACGCCGAGGTCGGTGACGCTCTCGATCGTGGCCGGGTCCACGGCGTTCACGAAGCTGTTCGACCCGTCGATCCGGAAGGGCACCTGCCGTATCTCGGAGACCGCCTCGACCCCGGGCACCTGCTGCACGCGCGCCGCAACCTCCGGGGAGAACGGCGCGAAAGTGGTGGAGGTGACGATGAAGTCCGCGCGCAGCGTCTCTTCGAGCGCCTGGGTCGTGGAGGCGTTGAGGGAGGAGGCGAAGATCGTGACGAATCCAACCAGACCCAGGCCGATCATGAGGGCGGCGGCGGTCGAGGCCGTCCGCCGGGGGTTGCGCATCGCGTTCTCGCGGCCCAACCGACCGGTGAAGCCGCGGAGCGGCGCGCCGATGGCTCGGGCCAGGGGGCGTGTCACGAACGGCGCGAGCATCGCGATCCCCACGAACCCCACGGCGGCGCCCAAGCCGACCAGCACGCCCTGCTGCGACGTGGAGCCGAACAGCCCGTAGAGCAGCGCGGCCATCCCGATCAGCAGGACCGCCGCCCCTGTGGCGAGCCGGCGGGCCAAGCCACCGCCGCCCACTCCCTGTTCCTGCGACAGGAGCGCCTGCATCGGCGAGACGTGCGCCGCCCTGCGGGCGGGCAGGATGGCGGAGAAGACGGTGACGAGCGTCCCCAGCACGAGCGACACGATCACCGTGCGCGCCAGGATCTGCAGGCCCGTGCTCGGGATCTTGAACAGGAAGGCCCCCATGAGCGCCCGAAGACCCACGGCCACGAGGATGCCCGCCCCCACGCCGATCGCCGACGCGAAGAGCCCGACGACCACCGCCTCGAGCAGCACCGAGCGGGTCACCTGGCGCCGGCTGGCCCCCAGAGCCCGGAGCAGCCCGAGCTCGCGGGTCCGCTGGGCCACGATGATCGAGAACGTGTTGAAGATGATGAACGCGCCGACGAACAGCGCGACGAACGCGAACACGAGCAGTCCCGTCCGCACGAACCCGAGCCCCTGCGCCACCGCCCGCTGGGCTTCCTCGGCAACGGTCGTGGCCGTGACCGCCTCGACCCCCGGGGGCAGCGTCCGCTGGATCTGCTGGCGGAGGCCGGCCGCGTCGGTCCCGGGGGCGGCAACCACGTCGATCTCGTCGAACTTCCCCTGGCGCTGGAGCACGCTCTGCGCGGTGGGGAGGTCGAAGAACGAGATGGTCGCGCCGAACAAGCTCGTGTTGCCCTCGGCGTACCCGGCCAGCCCGACGATGGTGAGCTCGCGGGGCGGCCCCTGGAACAGGATCTTGAGCTGCTCCCCCACCGTGAGCCCGTAGCGGTCGGCCGTCTCGGTGTCCACGACGACCTGGTCCGGCCCGCTCGGCGGGTGCCCGTGCTTGATCGTCCAGGTCCCGCCGATCGTGCTCCAGGACGTGCCGATCGTCGGCGGGCCGAAGCTCCCGATCGCCTTGCCGGTCGCGGGATCCACGAGCTGTGCGTACCCGCTCACGATCCCTTGGGCCTGCTCCACGCCCGGCACGGACCGGACGTCCGAGAGCACCGATGCCCGGAACGGCGTGCGCTGACCCCCACCGCCGCCGCCCGTCTGCGAGATGTCGTCGTACGCCAACCGGCTGCGGACCACCACGTCGATCGATGACGTCCCCTGGGCGATCAGCTGGTCGAACGCGTGGGTGGTGGTGTCGGTGAGGACGTACGTCCCGGCCATGAACGCCACCCCGAGCACGACCGAAAGCGCGGTGAGGCCCAGCCGGACGCGCCTGGCGAGCAGGCTCTTGATCGTCGCACGCCACACGTCACACCTCGAACGCCTTCATGCGGTCCAGGACCTTGGCCGCGGTGGGCCCCTGCATCTCGTCGACGACGTTGCCGTCCGAGAGGAACACCACACGATCCGCGTACCCGGCGGCCGTGGGGTCGTGGGTGACCATCACGATGGTCTGCCCGTGGTCCTTCACCGCGTCGCGCAGGAACGACAGCAGCTCCGCCCCGCTCTTCGAGTCGAGGTTCCCCGTGGGCTCGTCGGCGAAGACGATCTCGGGGCGGCTGACCAGGGCTCGGGATGCCGCCACGCGCTGCTGCTGCCCACCGGACAGCTCGCTGGGACGGTGCGAGAGGCGGTCCCGAATCCCCACCGTGTCCACCACCGTGTCGAACCACACGGCGTCCGGCTTCCGCCCGGCGATGTCCAGCGGCAGCGTGATGTTCTCCGCCGCGGTGAGGGTGGGGACCAGGTTGTAGGCCTGGAACACGAACCCGACCTTCTCCCGGCGGAGCAGGGTGAGCTGCTTCTCCGAGAGCGAGGTCAGGTCGACGTCGCCGATGTACACGCGGCCCGACGTCGGCGTGTCGAGGCCGGCCATGCAGTGCAGCAGCGTGGACTTCCCCGAGCCCGACGGGCCCATGATCGCGGTGAACCGGGCGGCCCCGAAGTCGACCGACACGCCGCGGAGCGCCTCGACGGCGGCGTCACCGGAGCCGTACACCTTCTGCAGCTCGACCGATCGAGCTGCGACATGGCCGTTCGTCGCCGGTTCCATCTGCCTCCTTCCCACACCGAGCGGAAAGGCTACGCGACGGGCCGGCCGGGCGACGACGCCGACGGCGGTCGTGGCCCTGGCCCTGCTCCTCGGGACGGTCGGAGCCGGGGCCTGCTCCGCGGATCCGGTGGGCGCGGCAGGTTTTGAACCTGCGACCTCTGCCGTGTGAAGGCAGCGCTCTCCCGCTGAGCTACGCGCCCTTGGGGCCGGAACGATAGCACTCGCCGAAAAGGAGACGGCGGCGCGTGCCCGCGTCGCGCCGCCGTCAGTCGCCGAGCCTCGCAGCTCGGACGGTTCAGACGCCCAGTTTCGCACCTGCAAGGTGCCCGGCGCAACCCCCGGGCCGGCCTCGCGCGCCGCCCCCACCCCGACCGGCGGCTCAGCCGGGCAGCGGTCCCGGGCGGGCCAGGTGATAGCCCTGTGCCATGCGGACGCCCAGCATCCGCACCGCGGCGAGCTGGGCCTCGCTCTCGATGCCCTCCGCGACGATCTCCGCCCCCACCGCGCCGGCCACCGATGCCAGCGCCGAGGTGAGGGATCGGCGAACCTCGTCGTGGTCGATGTCCCGCGTGACGACGGCGTCGAGCTTCACGATGTCGGGCATCAGGCGAAGGATGTGGTCCAGGCCGGCGAAACCGGTCCCGGTGTCGTCGACGGCGACCCGCACGCCGCGGTCGCGCAGCCGGCGGAGCGCATCCAGGAACTCCTGGGTGCCGGGGATCGGCGTGTACTCGGTGATCTCGAGGACCACGCGCCCTTCGACGCCCTCGAGCAGGGCGGCGAGCTCCGGGCAGCTCGCGGTGGCCGGGGAAACGTTCACGGCGAGGAAGGCGTCCTCGGGAACGCTCGGCAACGCGCGCAGCGCGAGTCGGACCGCGACCAGCTCGAGCTCGGTCGCAAGTCCGTAGCCCTGGGCGCTGACGAACCAGATCTCAGGCGACTGCGTGGCCACGGTGAACCGGGCCAGCGCCTCGTACCCGGCGACCCGACCCGCGGAGAGATCGTGGATCGGCTGGAACACCATCTCCATCGCCTCGGTGGCGATGGCTCGCAGGACCTCCGTCGGCCCCGGCGCCATGGGGCGGGTCGATCCCAGGGTCGCATCCCCCGCGAACGACGGATCCTCGGACGAGGATGCACTCCCGCCCTCATCCAGCGAGGCGGCTCCGTTCGCGGCCTTCCGCACCGCGTCGATCAGATCGCCGTCGCGCCCGCCCTTCAGCAGGTAGCCGTCCGCGCCCGCCCGGAGCATCTCCAGCACCGAGTCGGCGTCATCGTAGGCGGACAGGGCCATCACCCTCGTGGACGGCGAACGGCGCCGGATCGCGCGAGCCGCCCGGGGGCCGCCGCCCGCCGGCATCCGGACGTCCACGAGCGCGACGTCCGCGTACACCTGGTCGACCAACGTCACGACCTCCTCAGCGTCCCCCGCCACGCCGACCAGCTCGAACGAGGGCTCCGACGCGAACAGCTCCACGAGCAACTGCCGAACCCCCGGGTCGTCGTCGGCGATGAGGACGCGGACGGGGCGCGCCGAGCTGCGGCAGCCGCCGTCGGTGGCGGGTCCGGTGTCGGTGCGCTCGATCGCCGCGAGATCGATGGACATACCCCTCGACTCCTCGTCGCCCGGGTTATCGAGCAGACGGCACGATCCCTGCATGGCACTCGGTACCCGTTTGCGAGTAGGGCGGCGTGACGGGGAGGCGGGACCCCAGCACGAGGGGAGCGGCTCGGCTCCCTAGGTCCTTCGGCCGGGGCTCAGCTCCAGGGAAGGGAACCGCGGGCCGCCCAGTAGGCCTCGGGAGGCTCGGCAAGGGTCTCGAGGGCCTCGAGCTCATCCGATCCGAGCTCGACCGCGAGTGCCCGCAGGTTGCTCTCCAGCTGCTCTGGCGTGACGGCGCCCGAGAGCACGACGTCGGCCCATGGGTTGGCGAGCGCCGCCGCCAGGGCGACCTGATCCGCGGCCGCACCCCGATCGGCGCCGATCCGCTCGAGCTGCTCGACCGCCGCCTCGTGACGGTGCGGCGTGAGGCGGCCGTTCGCCAGCGCCTCCTTCACGAGCACCCCCCACCCGGACGCCTTCGCCTCGGCGAGCGCCGCACCCGCCGAGGGTTCCAGCAGGTTCCACGTGGCCTGCACGGCCTGGAAGGGGTTCGCCTCGTCGATCCGGGCCTCGAGGGCCCGGCGGATCGCGTCCGCCTGTCGCGGGCCGCTGACCGACAGACCGATCGCGAGCCCTCCCCGCCGGAGCGCGAGCAGCTCGGCCAGCACCGCACGGTCCTCGAGGACCCCGCTCTCGAGCGTGGCGGAGTGGATCTGGTAGAGAGCCAGCCGGTCTCCGAGCGCAGCCCGGCTCTCCCCGACCTGCCGGCGCAACGTCTCCACGGAGTGGTCCTTCACCTCGTGTACGTCGGCGTCCATGCGCCAGTCGGCCACGTACGTGTAGCCCCACTTCGACCCGACGGTCACGTCACCGACGGCGCCCGCGCGCTCCCGGAGCCACGAGCCGAGGAACTCCTCCGCCCGTCCGTAGGAGCGAGCCGCATCCACGTACCGAACCCCCGACGCGTAGGCGGCGTCGAGCATCAGGTGGCAACGCGCCTCCATGACCTCGACGCTGCGGTCCGGACCGAGGTCCCGCGCTCGCCCCAGATCGATGTACGCGGGGCGGCCCAGCGCTGCGAGGCCGAGCCCGATCGGCGTCACCGCGAGACCGGTCGATCCCAGCGTTCGGCGCTCCATGACCGGGACAGCCTACCCAGGACCGGCTACGAGGAGCCCCGGGCGCCCCAGCGGCGACCGCCACACGGATGGGCGCTCGCCCAGCCCTCGATGGCTCGCCGCTCCCACAGCGCTCCGTCGACACCGATCCGGGCCGGCCGGGGGAAGTCCGCGCGACGCTTCAACTGGTGGACGCGCTGGCGGGTGAGGTCCAGGAGCATCGCGACCTCGCGAACGTCCACGAGCTCGCCGTCGCCATCCACCACGTTCGTCCCTCCGAGTCCGAGCCGTGAGACAGCCTCGCGGAACGCCGTGGTCCGGGCATGGGACGGAGGTCCCGGGACCTCCGGCTCAGACGGCCGAGGTCGCGAGCTCGCGGGTGCGGCGATCCACGAACGCCGACAGCTCGGCCTCGACGTCCGGATCGATGCCCGGATCCTCGTAGCGGTCGAGGAGGCCCTCCCACGAGCTCGGTCCGGGCGACATCTCGGCCACCACGTTCCGGAAGTGCCGGAGGGTGTGCGCCGTCCCGAGGAACGTTCCCCCCGGGCCGGCCTCGCGGAACGCGTCGAGCGCGAATGCCTCCTCGTCCAGGTCGATCCGGGCCGCCAGGATCCGCTCGAGCTCGCGAAGCGCGGCGAGGTCCTGTACGAGCTTGTCGGGTGATGCCTCCAGCGACCCCTCCAGCCATCCCCCGCCGTGCAGCAGGAAGTTCGCGCCGGACAGCAGCGCCGGCCACAGGGACATGAGCGACTCCCGCATCGCCCGCACGTCCGGCACCCGCGACGCCGTGAATGCCCCGCCCCCTCGGAACGGCAGCCCGTAGTGCCTGGCCAGCTGGCCGGACACGAGCATGGCCAACGCATGCCCCGCGGTGCCGTAGACGGGCTGGCCGCCGTGGAGATCCAGCTCGCACACCGACGATCCGAAGACGCACGGCGACCCGGGCCGGACGACCTGGATCGCCGCGACCCCGGCGAGGACCTCCGCGGTCATCTGCGCCGCCGCGGCGGCGACACCGAGCGGGGCCGTCCCGCCGGCGAAGACGAACGGCATGAGGACCACCGGGACGCCCGCCCTCGCGTACTCGAACAGCGAGCCGGCCATCCGCTCGTCGTACTGGAGCGGGCTCACGGGGTTCACGATGCCGATCATCGCCGGCTCTGCCGCCAGGGCCTCGCGCCCGCCGAAGGCGATCGCCGCCAGGTCGATCACGTCGCGGGTGGTCGATGCCGACACGCCGTTCGCGACGTATGGCTTGTCGCTGTACCGGATCACGGCCCGGTCCATGTCCAGATGCCGGCTCTCGACCGGCAGGTCGGACGGCTCGACCACTCCGCTCACCGACAGGTGCATGAGCGTCGAGGCGTGGATCGCCCGCGTGAAGTCGAGGTAGTCCGACATCATGGCGGGCCGCCGCACGCCGCCGGTGTCGAGGACGAACGGGGCGCCGCCGGTCGGTGCGATCAGCACGTTGCGCCCGCCGAACGTGACGCTCCGCGCCGGATCGCGGCCCCGAACGCGGAACTCGGACGGCGCCATGGCCACCCGGCGCGCCACGAAGTCCCCGTCGAACCGGACGAGATCGCCGTCGACCGCCAGACCCGCACCTCGCATCGCCTCGACGGCGGGGCGGTACGAGATCCGGACCCCGACGTCCTCCAGCAGCGTCATCGCGTGGTCGTGGATCGATCGCACCTGCTCGTCGTCGAGCAGGTCGAGGCGGGGCAGGTCGTTGACCCATCCCCCGCTCACGGCGCCGCCTGCGGGCGATCGTCGCCCACCAGCCGCAGCGCGAGCTGCACGGCCTCCGGCGCGTCCGGAGCGAAGCCGTCCGCGCCGATCTCCTCAGCCCACTCCTGCGTGACCGGTGCGCCGCCCACCATCACCCGCACGGAGCCGCGCAGTCCGGCGTCCTCGAGTGCCCGGATCACGGCACGCTGCTCGGGCACGGTCGTGGTGAGGAGCGAGGACAACCCGAGGAGCGTGGGGTGCAGGTCCCGAACCGATCCCACGATCGCCTCGGCCGACACGTCCTTGCCGAGGTCGATCACCTCGAACCCCGCGGTCTTCAGCATGGCGCCGACCATGTTCTTGCCCAGATCGTGCAGGTCGCCCTTCACCGTGGCCGTCACCACCCGGTGCCCGAGGATCTCCTCCCCCGACGCGAGGAGCGCCGGCTCCACCAGATCGTTGCACCGCTTGAAGATCTCGGCCGCCGCGACGACCTCGGGCAGGTACATGTCACCCGCGTTCCACCTGCGCCCGATCTCGAGCATCGAGGCGGCGAGGCCTTCCTGCAGGATCTCGCGCGGTGGGCGCCCCCCGTCGATCAGCTCATGCGTGACCCGGACGGCCGTCTCCTCGTCGAGCGCCGCCAGCGACGCGCGCAACACGGCCAGCGGATCGTCCATCGGTCCTCCCTCGGGCTCGGGCTCGGGCACCGGCACACGGATCGCCGATCGCTCCGCTCGCGTGACGGGACAGGAGGTGTGACTCCGGCCGCAGGGTATCCTTGTCGTTCGGACCCGAACAAGCACCGGACGTGGCCGCGGGTCATATCCGTCCGCCTGGGACCTGCGAGGGAAGAACACGATGCCCCGAACGATGGACGAGAGGCCCCCCGCCTCCCCCGGCGTCCGGCTGCGCATGGTCCCCAAGGAGCACGGCGCGAGCTTCATGTCCGCGCACGCGCTGCTGCTAGGGATCGTCGCGGGATTCGTGGGCGGTGGTCGAAGCGTCACCGGCCTGCTCCTCGCGCTGGTGGTCGGGGCGCTGTTCCTTCCGTTCACGGCCGCGGTCTCGGCGCTTACCCACCGAAAGCTCGCACGGGCCGCACGCCGACGCACCCTCGAGATCGGCGCTGCGCTCGCGATCGCCGGCGCCCTCGCACTGTGGAT
>DASWAT010000072.1:0-9847 GCA_036390995.1 Actinomycetota bacterium
GAGACGTCGTCGATCTCGACGCGGGCGGCCAGGTGCGCCGTCGAACCCTGTACGCGGACCGCGGGGCCGAGCCACGCCTGCAGGGTGTCGGCATGGTGCACCCCGAGCTGCGTCATCGGGCCGCCCGGGAGCGTCTGGCGGTGGGACCGCCAGGTGCCCGGCGCGAACGCTCCGGGAAGCGAGAAGCTCGCCTCGGCCGCTTCCATCGTGTCGGCGATCGGTTCCTCCACGAACACGTGCTTGCCGCGCTCGGCGGCGGCGGCCGCGGTATCCAGGTGCGCGTGGTTCGGCGTGACCACGAGGACCGCTGGGGGATCCTCGAGCAGCCCGTCCAACGACGACGCAGCGCGACAGCCGAGCTCGGCCGCCGCATTCGCCCGAGCATCCGGATCTCGGACGAAGCACGAAGCCAGGCGCACGCCCGGCGTCCGGATCGCCGCGGCGGCGACCCGGCGTCCCCACATCCCCACGCCAACGAGCCCCAGGCCCACGGGATCCGTCATCGCGCCGCGACCACCGGCTCGAACGGGACGGCGTGGAGGGACTCCGCACCGTCGTCGGTCACCATCGTGAGCGCCCCGAGCTGCAGGCCCATCCGTTCGTCGGGCGTGACCGGGTTCGGCTGGATCACGACGGCCATGTTGCGCTCGAACGTGCGGCCGGCCGGAGCCGGGTTCGCCTCGTCCCAGGGCCAGTAGCGGCTGCACGTGCGGTCGATCACCGGGGGATGGATGTCCACCCCGTAGCCGTGGATCAGGTCGTCGTAGACGTCGTAGCCCCGCTCGCCGATCACCGAGGCCGCGCGGATCACGTCGGCCTCGGTGGCGCCGGGAACGATGGCGCCTGCCATCGCGCGATAGGCCTCGAGGGCCGTGTCGAACATCCGCTGCCACTCGGGCGTCGGATCTCTTCCGATGAACACTGGGCGGTGGATCTGCCCCGAGTACCCCCAGTAGGAGGCGCTGATCTCGGTGATGATGACATCGCCCTCGCGCAGGACCCGGCCCGACGGGTTCTGGGCTGGGAGGCAACCGTTCGGCTCGTCCATCGGCATCGATCGCACGAACGCGATGTGCGGCAGCCCACCGTCGGAGCGGTAGGCGCCCTCGATGATCCCGAGCAGCGCGTACTCGGGGATGCCCGGCCGGACCTCGGCCCGCAGCGCGTCGATCGTCCGGTCGGTGAAGGCGGCGGCCCGCCGCAGCCACTCGATCTCCTCGGAAGACTTCACGGCTCGCATCGCCGCGAACCGACGGGTCATCTCGACCAGCTCCAGGTCGGGCAGGGTCGCTTGCAGGACCAGGTGGTGCTGATAGGGCATGCCCATCCCGAAGGCGGCGTTCACGCCGACCAACCCGATCCGGCCACGATCCAGGCCGATCGCCCGAAGCCGCTCGGCCACCGTCGCCGCCGGATCGTAGCCGCCCCAGTCGATCACCGGGACGTCGCTCACTTGGCGCGCGTTCGGGACGTGGTTCGTCAGCCCCGTGTACAGCGCCGGCTCGATCGACGGGTCCCGGGGAGCCACCACGTAGCAGTGGTGCAGGTCGAGGTGGTTCGTGAGCCAGAAGGCGTTCGCCTGGTTGTGCCGGTTCACGCCCGAGTTCCCGAAGATCAGGAGCCCGTCGAGAGCTTCTCGATCCATGAGCGCTCGGGCCAGCGCCCACCGGCGGTCCATCTCCGCCTGCGAGAACCTAGCCCACATCCGCGAGCCGTTCCGCCATCCAGTCGCCGGCAAGCGGCCGGTACTTGTACGGGAGGTTGTTGCACACGTGGTTCCCGTCCGGGTACATGACGAGCTCGGCGTTCGGCGCCTCGGCCGCCACCCGCTCCGCCTGCTCGAACGGGATGAGCCGGTCGAGCTTGCCGAAGATCACCAGGAACGGCTGCGTCACCTTCGGCAGGACGCCCGTCAGCGTGAGCCGGTCGGCGACGCGCTTGGCCTCCTCCACGCTGCCGGCCCCCGAGTGGTGGACGAAGGTCTCCCGCGAGATCGAGGGGCGCTCGTCGAAGAACTCGCCGAACGTATGCGGACCTCCGATCGCGCAGACCGCCTTCACCCGCGGCTCGAAGGCGGCAGTCCGAGGTGCGTAGTACCCGCCGAGCGATACGCCGACCGCCCCCACCCGGTCCAGGTCGAGGTCGGCCCGCCCGGCGAGGTGGTCGAGCATCGCGGCCGGCCCCACCTCGTAGTCGGGCCGGATGTGGGTGTGGTAGCCGGTCTCACCCTGGCCCGGGCCGTCGAGCGACAACGTGGCCATGCCCCTGGTCAGGAACACGTTCTCCCAGTGGAAGAACTCCTCCTTCGTCGAGTCCAAGCCGGGGAGCAGGAACACGAGGGGCGGGCGGTCCACGTCGGCAGGCCGGCGGAGGTTGCCCACCATCGTCCCGCCCTCGAACGGCACCTCCACGCGCTCCGCCGTCGGATCCAGCAGGCCGTGCGCCCGGCGGAGGGCAGAGACGGCGCGATCGGCCGCCGAGCGGTACTTGCCCATGTCGATCATCCAAACGAACTTCGCGAAGTGGTAGCTGAGCGCGGCGCGGACCCATGCCTCTCCGGCACTGAGGGTGCGGCCTTGATCCTCGGCATCCCTCGCGAGCTCGGCGTGCAGGTCCCCGCTCGCGCACCAGGCGTCGAGCCAGTCCTCCCATAGCTCCAGGCCGGTGGTCACCCGGACGAAGTCGTTGTAGTCGACCCCTTGCGAGGTGAACCGCGGCGCCCAGTTCGCCACGGCGGCCTCGACGCGGGCATCAGGCACCGGACAGCACCTCCTCCATGCTCGTTCCGAGCTCCTTCAACAGCACCATCGCCGCGTTTCGGCCCGGGCCGGCCGATACCGAGCCCCCCGGGTGCGTGGTGGCCCCCGTCTGGAACAGACCGGGGATCGGCGTCCGGTGCGAGGCCCATCCGGGCGCCGGCCGGAGCGGGCCGGACTGCGCCGGTCCCATGTCGCCCCCGTGGCACGAGCCGTGCCAGTTGTGCGCGTTGAACCGCTCCAGTCCCACCGGGCTCTCGACCACCTTCGCCAGGATCACGTCGTCGGTGAGGTTCGGCGCATACCGTCGCAGGTGTTCGAGGTTGGCCGCCGAGACCTCTTCCTCGATCTCGTCCCACCGCTCGGGACCCTCGGGGAGCTCGTAGGGTTGGAACCCCACGACTTTCAGCGTGTGCCGTCCCTCGGGGGCCCGCGACGGGTCGGCCACCGTCTGGCACAGCACGAGCAGGACGGGGTCCTCGGCTGCAACGATGCCCCGCTCGAAGTCGGGCCCCACCCGCAGCATGCGTTCCACGGACACCGGGGTTCCCGAGGCGAGCGACTCCAGGATCCCGCGCTCCACGGGGAACCGCGGCGGCTCGGCCGTGGCGTAATGCGTAACGAACATCGACACACCCGGTTGCCACGTCTGGACGCCGAACCGGAAGTCCTCGTCCCAGGCCTCCGGGGGCGCCATGTCGATGAGGTGCTTCACGTGGATCGTCGACAGCACGGCGCGTCCGGCCCGGTGGACCTCGCCGTCGGCGGTCTCGACGCCCACGCAGCGACCACCCTCCAGGACGAGTCCCACCACGGGGCGCCCCGTCAGGATCGTGCCGCCGTGTGCTTCGATCAGCCCGGCAAGCGCCCACGGCAAGGCGCCCGAGCCGCCGCGCGGCAGCGTCCAGCTGTGCTTCTGCCGCCCGTACACGAGCGAGTACGCGAGCGAGCCCGTGCCCGGCCGGTCCGCGGGCTGCACGGTCATGAACGCCATCCACAGCATGAAGGCGCGCGCGTGCGGGTCCTCGAACGCGTCCTCGATGATCTGCCAGGCGCTCATGGCCTGCCGTCGGAGCCAGCGGCGCCCGTCGGGGTGCTCGGTCAGCATCTCCGCCAGGGTCGGTCCCCAGCCGATCGGCGTGTACCGGTGGCGGCCGAACACGGGAGCCACCCGCTCGTACTCCTCCAGCATACGGCGGTAGGCGTCGGCATCGCGCTTGGAGAACTTCGCGAACTCCTCCGTGGTGCGGTCGGCGTCGTACCACTGGGTCAGCCAGGCGCCGTCCGGGAACGGGATGTGCACCACCGGATCCGGCCGGAGGTACTCGAGCCCGTAGTCGCCCAGGTGCAGCTCGTCGTCCCGAAGGGTCGGGCTGGCCTGGATCAGGTTGTGAGCGGTGGAGCAGGCGTCGTGGCGGAACCCCGGCAGGGTCAGCTCCTCCGTGTTCGTGTCCCCGCCGACCTGGTCCCTGGCCTCCAGCACGAGGCACCGGAACCCCGCCTTCGAGAGGTACGCGGCGGCGACAAGACTGTTGTGTCCCGCCCCCGCGACGACGACGTCGTACTCGGCCCTCATCCCACCCCTCCCTCGGGTGCGCCTGAACTCAGGCGCTCGGCTCCCACGTTCATATGTCGTCTGCCTTCACCCACACGGTCTCGGTGGGGGGCGGGGCCCAGAACTCAACGAACGCGAAGTCCCGCTCGGTGTCGTTCGAGAACCAGTGCACCTCTCCGGGTCCCACGACCGCGACCATCCCCGGCGACAGCGGCTCGGATCGACCGTCCACGTGCAGCAGGCCCTCTCCTTCGAGCACGAAGAACAGGTGGTGGCAGTCGCTGTGATAATGCGCGGCCGCGGTGTCGCCGGGGTGGTAGCGGATCCGGTCGGCCCGGATGCGCTTCGCGCCCACCGGGACCGCGTCGGTCACGAGGTCCAGCCGGTCACGCGTGTCGCGCGTGGAGTACAGGTGCGGCAGGTCCTCCCGACCGATCCGTTTCGCCACCTCAGACACCACCCATCCCCAGCAGCCCCACCGCGTTCCCGCCCAGCACCGCGCGCTCCTGCTCCTCCGGCAGCTCCAGCGCCCGTACCTGCTCGACCGGCCGGGCCGAGCCCATGTCGAACGGGCGATCCGATCCGAGCAGGACGTGATCGGGGCCGGCGTACCGGAGCAGCTCCCGCAGCACGTCGGTGTCGTGCGTGATCGTGTCGAAGTACAGGCGTCGCAAGGACTCGTCGGGAGAGCCCTGCAGCCGCTCCCGGGCCTGCGGCTGGAAGCCGTGCGAATGGCGCAGCCGCCCGCGGACGGCCAGGAGCGCCCCGCCTCCGTGGGCCAGCACGATCCGCAGTCGCGGGAACCGCTCGAGCACGCCGGCCATCACCATGTGCGACCCGGTGACCGCCGTCTCCATCGGGTTGCCCACGGTGTTCCACAGGTAGTACCCGTCGAACACGGGAAGATCGAAGCCTCGGGTCGTGGGGTGCACGAACACCAATGCCTCCGTATCCTCGGCCGCCTCCCAGAACGGGAGGAACCGGTCGTCCCCCAGGTACACGCCTCGAACGCTCGCCGACAGCTCCACCCCGTGGATCCCGGGCTTCGCCATCAACTCCCGAAGCTCGCGGGCGGCGAGCTCTGGCTCCTGGAGCGGCACTGCTCCCACCGCGCTCACTCGCCCCGGATGCGCCGCGGCGGCGGCGGCCAGCGCCTCGTTCTGGAGCCGACACACGCCCAACGCCTCGTCCGGCTCGAGCCCGAACGGCAGCAGGTTCACCCACGGCGACAGGACCACGTGGTCCACGCCGGAGACCCTGGCCTCATCGAGGATCCGATCCACGCGGACGAACTCGCCGACGGCCGAGCGGAACGCCTTGCCGCCCAGCTCCACCACCTGTGCGCCGTCCTCCCGCCGGACCGAGGGACGCCACGGCTCGTCGCCGCCCGCCTCCCGGGTTATCTCCGGGACGATGACGTGCGCGTGGACGTCGACGATCACCCGAGTCTCCTCACGGCTGCAGGATCAACACGAGGGCGCCCGCAACGACCAGGGCCGAGCCGGCCACGACCGAGGCCGTAACCCGCTCGAGGTGCCGGCCCGCTGCGACCGGGGCGAGCGCGATCACGGTCGGAACCGACAGCAGGCCCAGGCTGAGCACCACGGCCACCGGCGAAAGCGACAACGCGTACCACCGGGTCCAGGTGGCCAGCCCGACCAGCACGCCGGCGACGATCTTCCAGTTGAGGGCCTGCCGCGGCGCGGGTCCCCGGGTCTCCCGGCGCCGACGTCCCCGTGCCACGATGAGGAGCCCGTACGCGGAGGTGGCGAAGAACACGCCGATCGTCACACCGAGCAGCGGCGAATCGTACTGGTCCAGGCCCTTGCGGATGAACACCGGGCTGACCGCCCAGGCGAGCGCCGCGCCCAGCCCGAAGCTCGAGGCCGCGAGCCGGGTGCCGAGGGGAACGCCCTCGCCGGATCCGGGACCCGCGTCGGTTCCCTCCATGCCAGATGAGACGCGAGCGACCCGGCGAACGCGCTCGGTCTGTACCACGTAGACGCCCGCCACGATGGTCGCCATCCCGACCAGGGACAGGACGCTCGGAGTCTCGTGGAGCGTCACCGCCGCGAGGGCGGCTCCGAACAGGGGGACGGTCGCCAGCAAGGGGCTGGTCCGGGCGGCGCCGAGGCGCTTCTGGCTCATGTTCAGAAGCGTCCAGCCGCCGAGGAAGTGCACGACCCCGGCAAGCCCGAAGTCCACGTACGCCGCCCATGGCACCTGCGACAGCCTTCCCAGGTCCCGGGCCACGACCATCGCCGCCACCAGGACGGCCGAGCTCACCAACAGCTGGATGAACGTGGACTCGTACACGTCCATCTCCACCAACGTGCCTCGGTTCACGCTCTGGAACAGTCCGAAGGTGATGCCGGCGACGGCAGCCCACAGGACCCCGTTCACCGTCAGGACTCCGCCGGTGCCGTCGCGTCCGCATCCCGGACGGTGCCGCCCAGGTACAGGTCGGCGATCTCGGGGTGTCGCAACACGTCCTCGGCCGGGCCGCTCAGGCGCACCCGCCCGCTCTCCATGACCACCCCGTGGCTCGCGACGCCGAGGCCCAGGCGGACGTTCTGCTCCACCAGCAGGATCGTCCGGCCCCGCTCCCGCATCCGAAGGATCAGGTCCCACACTTGCGAGAGGCTCTTCGGATCGAGCCCCAGCGAGGGCTCGTCGAGGAGAACCAGCAGCGGGTCGAGCATCAGGCTCCGTGCGAACTCCACGGCCCGCCGCTGCCCCCCCGAGAGGTTGCCGGCCTTGTCGGAGGCGCGTTCCCCGATCAGCGGCATCATGTCCTCGATCTCGCGGTACCGCTCCCGGACGAGGGCCGGCTTGCGCCGGAGGATGTACGCACCCATGAGGACGTTCTCCCGCACGGTGAGCATCGGGAACAGCGCGCGCTGCTGGGGGACCTGGACCACGCCCCGGGCGAGGATCTCCCCGGTCGAGAGGCCGACGATGGAGTGCCCGTCCAGGGTGATCGTTCCGTGCATCGCTCGGCAGATGCCGCTCACCGTCTTCAACAGGGTCGACTTGCCGGCGCCGTTCGGTCCGACCACGCACGTGATCGAGCCCGCCTCGACCTGCAGGTCCACACCCTGCAGGACTCGCGCGCCCGCGTAGCCCGCCACGACGTCGCGAAGCTCCAGCAGCGTGCCCATCAGACGTCCACCCGCTGTGCGTCCTTGCCCCACTCCGCGCCCAGGTAGGCATCGAGCACGGCGGGGTCGGTTTGGATGTCCTGCGGCCGGCCCTCCGCGATGACCCCGCCTCGGGCCATCACCAGGATCGGATCGCACAGATCCAGCACCATGGGCATGTTGTGCTCCACGATCAGGAAGGTGAGCCCCTGCCGGTTGAGCTCTCGGATGAGCTCGGTGATCCGAGCGATCAGGCCCGGGTTGATACCGCCGGCCGGCTCGTCCAGCAGGATGAGCCGGGGCTCGAGCATCAGGATCTGCGCGAGCTCCACGAGCTTCTGCTGTCCGAACGACAGCTGCCACGCGGGCTGCGGAGCGAAGTGTCGCATCCCCACGAAGTCCAGGAGCTCCTGGGCCCGTCGCGCTTCGGGCCCACTCACGGCATCGGCGGCGAGCTGCCGCCAGTCGAAGTTCCGCAGCGGCGCGACCACGTTCTCCAGCACGGTGAGCTGTGGGAACAACCGCGTGATCTGAAACGTCCGCCCGAGCCCCATGTACGCCCGGTCCCACGGCAGCATGCCGTCGATCCGGTGACCATCGAGGACGATCGTCCCGGCGTCCGAGCGCATCATCCCGGTGACGAGGTTGAAGACGGTGGTCTTGCCCGATCCGTTCGGACCGATCAGGCCGGTCAGGCTCCCCTCCCGGACCGAGAAGGAGCAGCCGTCGACCGCGGCGATACCCCCGAACCGCTTGACCAGGCCCTCGACCTCGAGCAACGTCCGACCCGGCGCGGATGGGGCCGGCTCGACGGGCCGAGCGGCGGCCACCGTCGCCGCCGGTCGCCGCTCGAAGGCCACGGCCGCGCCGCGCCGCCGCAACAGCCGGCCCTGGGCGGTGGGGATGACCCCTCGGGGCAGGAACAGCACGACGGCGGCGAGCGCCAGGCCGAACAGGAACAGCCGCACGCCCTCGCCGGTCGCCACGCTGTTCGCCATCTCGTTCATGGGGATCACGAGGAACGCGCCGAGGACCGGGCCCCAGATCGTCCCCCGTCCGCCCACCAGCGTGGCCAGGACGATCTGGACGCTCACGAAGATGTCGAACATCCCTCGAGGGTCGATGAACGTGAGGAAGTACGCGTAGACGCCCCCGGCGACGCCGACGAGGACGCCGCTCGCGACGAAGGCGAGGATCTTGTAGACGGACGCCCGGACGCCGATGGCGGCCGCCTTGTCCTCGTCCTCGCGGATCGCCACGAGCCCCATCCCGAACTTCGTGCGCCGGATCCACCAGCTCATGAGGACCGACAGCGCCATGAGCGCGAACAGGGAGTAGTAGAACGGCAGGTTCCCGATGTCGGAGTTCCAGGATGGCAGCGGCAACGTGATGCCGTTGGAGCCGCCGGTGAACCCGCGGGCGTTCAGCCCGATCGCCTGCATCAGGAACAGGAACGCGATCGTGATGATCACGAACGCGTGCTCCCTTGTACGCATGATCGTGGACCCGAGGATCGCCGCGACGACCGCCGCCACCACGCCCCCGAGGGGTGCGAGCACCAACGGCGACACGTGCACGTGCATCGACAGGATCCCCACCGTGTAGGCCCCGAGCCCAAGGAACGCACTCTGGCCCAGGGACACGTACCCGGTGAACCCGGCGATGACGTTCCACCCCACCGCCATCACGGCGAGCAGGAAGATCAGGATGAGCACCGTCTGCCGGTACAGGTCGTCCGGGCGTAGCACCGGGAACAGGAGGAGAGACAGCGCCCCGAGACCGATCCCGGATCGGCGAACGGCGGTGGTCGAGCGAGGGATCCTCACGCCACGACGTCCTCACGAACGCGCGAGCCCATGATCCCCTGGGGCCGGATCATCAGTACCACGAGGATCACGATGTAGAACACGGCCACGGCCCAGCGGGTCGAGACGTACGTGATGGTGAGCCCCTCCGCGACGCCGAGCAACAGCGCACCGATCACGGCTCCCGGCAGGCTCCCCATCCCTCCCAGGACGATGATCCCGAGGAGACGAGAGATCCACACGTAGTGGGACGCCGGGAAGATCGCGTACAGCACGGACATGATCGAGCCACCCGCCCCGGTCGTCCCGATCCCGATCGCGAAGGTGAGCGCCGCCACGGTCCGGATGTCGATCCCGACCAGCTGTGCCCCCTCGGCGTTCTGCGACGCGCTGCGGATCGCCCGCCCCATCCAGGTCCTGGTGAGGAGCAGGTACAGGGCTAGCAGCACGAGGACGGCCGCCGCGCACCCATAGACCTGGGCCTTCGGGAGGAAGAGCGGCCCGAGGTGGAACGACTGGTTGAAGTAGCTCGGGGTGACCGACCGGAAGACGTTCTTCCAGGTCATCCCCATCGCGCCTTCGATGGTAATG
>DASWAT010000073.1:0-13927 GCA_036390995.1 Actinomycetota bacterium
CCTCAGTGGGGGCGATGCCACGCTCCTATCAAGCCACGCCGGCCGGTCTCCTACGTCCGAGGGGCGGCAAAAGCCGTGCTGCCCACGAAGGGCACCCATGCTAGGAGCCAACCCCTCGGACACCGACCAGCTTGACACTGACGCCCATGCTATCCGGGCGGCCGAGGTCGCGCCCGTCACTCCGATCGCGATAGGATCGGTGCGCCGAAGAGGCGGCCCCGCGATGGGCTGCAAGGAGGTCGAGACGGTGACCGAGCAGACCGTGGCAGACATGATCGCCCAGGTCCCGATGTTCTCCAACTGCACGAAACGCGAGCTCTCGGTCATCGTGCGGGCCGCGAAGGTGGTCAACCATCGCAAGGGAGCGGTGATCGCCCACGAGGGCCAGCGCGGGTTGGGTCTGTTCGTGATCATGGATGGAACATGCTCGGTCACGATCGGCGGACTGCCGAAGGTAACGCTTGGTCCCGGGGACTTCTTCGGCGAGATCGCGCTCCTCGACGGTGGCCCGCGGACCGCCACGGTCACTGCCCTCACCGACGTCCGCCTTGCCGGCATCACCGAGTGGGTGTTCCGGGGCCTGTTGCAGGAGCACCCTTCGATCGCGATCAGGACGCTCGAGTCGGTCGCCGGCCGGCTTCGCTCCGTGGCCAAGGAGCCGGTCTAGCGGCCGGCCTCCGGTGGCCTGGCTCTCGAGACCCGACGGCTGCCGGCTCTTCTTCGAGGTTCACGGCGATCCGAAGCGTCGTCCGCTCGTCCTGTTGGAGGGGATGGGCGGCGACCTCTCGGGCTGGCGCCGGAACATCCCGCACCTTGCGGCGGAGCTGTTCGTGGTCGGCTACGACTTCCGTGGCAACGGGCGTTCCGACGCGCCCGACGGGCCCGTCACCATGTCCACCTTCGTGGACGACACGATCGCGCTCCTCGACGAGTTGCGGATCGAGCGCGCGCATCTGTACGGCCAGTCCTTCGGCGGCATGGTGGCCCAGGAGCTCGTCCTCCGCCATCCACAACGGGTCGGCGCGCTCGTGCTCGCCTGCACCCACGCCGGTGGGGGGCACGTGGTCCGTACCCGGGCCAAGGTGCCGAAAGACCGCCCGTACCTGGCGCTGTACGCACCGCGCTTCGCCGCCGAGCACCTCGAGCACGTCCTGGAAGACCTGCGAGTGGGGGCACGGAACCCGCAGGCGCCGCACGCGGGGAAGCGGCAGTGGGAGGCCGTGCAGGGCTTCGACGCGCACGATCGCCTGCCCGAGATCATGGCGCCCACGCTCGTGTTGCACGGTAGCGAGGACATGATGATCGATCCCGAGAACGCCCGCGTGCTGGCATCGCGCATCCCCGGCGCCGAGCTGCGCCTGCTCGAGGGGGCCGGTCACCTGTACCACTCGGAACAGGCGGAGCGGGCCGACGAGATCGTCCTGGACTTCCTCCGGAGGCATCACGATGCCTGAGGGACCTGGCTCCGTCCCGGACGAGGTTCGGGCCCTGGCGGCCGAACGGGACGAGCGCCGGAAAGCGAAGGACTTCGCCGCCGCGGATGCCCTCCGCGACCGGATCGCCGAGTTCGGTTACCGGGTGGTGGACTCGCCCGAGGGTGCGAGCTTCGAATCGCTGGAGACCGAGGAGTCCGAGGGCCCCCCGCGCATACCCGCCGCCGGGGTGCCGTCCGCTCTCGGCGAGCCCGCGACGTTCGATGCGAGCGTCCACTGGGTGGTCGAGGGATGGCCCGAGGACGTGGCCCGGGCCTTGGCCGCGTTCCGCGCGGCGCAGGGGGATCGCACCGTCCAGTACGTGGTGACGGAGGTGGCCGGCACCCATCCCTCCGTGTTCGGCGAGGGCGTCGAGGTCATCCCGCTCGAGGAAGGGACGGGCTGGGCCGCGGCCCGCAACGCCGGCCTTCGGCGCTCGCGGGGTCGCATCGTCCTCGCGATGGATGGATCGATCGAGCCCGAGGGGGACGTCTTCGGGCCGCTCGAGGAGGCCCTTGCGGACCCGACCGTCGGCGTGTGCGGCCCGTTCGGGATCGTGACCACGAACCTGCAGGACTTCGAGGCATCCGACGGTCCCGAGGTGGACGCCATCGAGGGCTACCTGATGGCCTTCCGCCGCGACATCCTCACCACGGTTGGGCTCTTCGACGAGAAGTTCCGTTGGTACCGGACCGCGGACATCGAGTACTCGTTCCGGGTCAAGGACGCCGGGCTCCGGGCGCTGGTGATCCCGGTGCCGGTGCGAAGGCACGAGCATCGGATGTGGTTCCACACCCCCTCGGCCGAGCGGGCGAAGTGGTCGAAGCGCAACTACTACCGGTTCCTCGACCGGTTCCGGGGACGTTTCGACCTGCTGGTGAGCGGGTCCGCGGACGAACGCCCGCGCTAGGACGTGGGGTCGACGGTGACCGGAGGTGGCGGAACCGTTGCGGCCGGCGCCTGCGGAAGCTCCTGGGTCGGCCGTCCCGCCCCGTTCCCGCCGTTGCCAAGTGCGATCCGAGCCCGTGCCTCCTCGATCGTGGGGATGGGCCTCGATCCTTCGACGAAGGCCGTGAGATCGGCTCCCTCGATCACCTCGGTGACCATGAGGAGACCGGAGAGCTTCTCGAGCAGCTCGCGCCGTTCCTCCAGGGTCGTGCGGGCGCGTGTGTGGGCCTCCTCGACGAGGCGCTTCACCTCGTCGTCCACGAGCGCGGCAAGCTCTGGGGACAGCTCGGGGGCCGCGCCGGGGAACAGCATGCGCCCCTCGGGGCTGCGGAACCCGTCGTTGCCGAACGAGATCGGCCCGACCCTGTCGCTCATCCCGTATTCCGTGACCATGGCGCGGGCGATCTCGGTGGCCCGCTGCAGGTCGTTCTGGGCGCCGGTGGAGATCTGTTTGAAGCCGAGCTCCTCGGCGGTGCGGCCGCCGAGGAGGATCGCCAGCCGGTCCTTGAGCTCGGGCTCGGTGAGGAGATAGCGATCCTCGAGCGGGCGCTGCATCGTCATGCCGAGCGCCGCGGCTCCACGCGGGATGATCGACACCCGGTGGACGGGGTCGGCCGTGGGCATGTCCAGCGCCACGAGCGCGTGCCCCATCTCGTGCTTCGCGACGATCTCGCGCTCCTTCTCGGACATCACCCGGCTCTTCCGCTCCAAGCCGGCCGTCACGCGGTCGATGGCCTCCTCGAGCTCGGCCATCGTCACGGAGTTCTTCTCGGCCCGGGCGGCCAGCAAGGCGGCCTCGTTCACGACGTTGGCCAGGTCGGCCCCGGTGAACCCCGGCGTCCTAGAGGCGAGCAGGCGCAGGTCCACGCTGGGATCGAGGGCCACGCCCCGGGCGTGCACCCGCAGGATCGCCTCGCGGCCCCGCAGGTCGGGGCGGTCCACGACGACCTGCCGGTCGAAACGGCCCGGCCGGATCAACGCGGGGTCCAGGACGTCGGGCCGGTTCGTGGCGGCCATGATGATGACGCCCTTCGACGAGTCGAAACCGTCCATCTCGACGAGGAGCTGGTTCAGGGTCTGCTCGCGCTCGTCGTGCGCGCCGAACCCTGCCCCGAGCGCTCCGGCCCGGCCCTTGCCGATGGTGTCGAGCTCGTCGAGGAACACGAGGGCGGGCGCCTTGTCCTTCGCCTGCTGGAACAGCTCGCGCACGCGAGCGGCGCCAAGGCCCACGAACATCTCGACGAACTCCGAGCCGGACATGAAGAAGAAGGGCACGTTGGCTTCACCGGCCACGGCCCGGGCCAGCAGGGTCTTGCCGCACCCCGGAGGGCCGAGCAGCAGCACGCCCTTGGGGATCCGGCCGCCCAGGCGCTGGTACTTCTTGGGGTGCTTCAGGAAATCGACGATCTCGCGGAGCTCCTCGACGGCTTCGTCCACCCCCGCGACGTCCGCGAACGTGGTCTTCATCTCCTTGCGGTCGTAGATCTTCACCCGGTTGCGCCCGAGGTTCAGGGCGGCGGAGCTCTGCGCCCCGCTCATGCGGCGGATGAGGAAGAACCACAGTAAGCCGAACAGGAGCAGCGGTACGATCCATCCGACGAGGAAGCTCGACCATGCGTTGGGCTGCACGCCCGTGAAGCGGACGTTGCTGCTCTGCAGCAGCTCCGTGAGCTGCGTGGTGCCTTGGAGGATCGGCGGGATCTCGGACGTGAAGTCGACGTTGGTGCTGCCCTCCTTGTACGTCCCGCTGACCGAGGTCTGCGAGATGTTGACCGTCCCGACGATGTCGCCCTGCTCGACCTTCTGGAGGAAGTCCGAGTAGTCGAGCGGGGTCGGCCGGGGGGCGGCCAGGTAGTTGAACAGGACCAGGAGCAGCAGGAAGCCGATCACCCACACCCAGGGTGACGTGCGCAGACGCCGGGGCTCGCCGGGGTTTCCCCCGCCGAAGTCGAACCCGCTCCAGCGCCCTCTCCGGTTGTTGTCGCCGCTTCCTGCCATACGCCCATCTTCGCATCCCCCGGAGCATGTGACAGTCCCGGGGTGGTCGCGCTCTGCGTCGGGCGCGCGGCTCCGTACGATTCCGGGATACTGAGAGGTCGGCACCGGCAACCTTCGGTGCGCGAGGCAGGAGCGGTTCGAGGTCGGAGGAGGGTCCTCGGTGGTGTCGGGAGCTGCGCCTATGGGGGAGCCGGGTGGCTCGTAGCCGGTCCGCGCCGATCGACGATCCTGCCCTGAAGGAGCGGTTCGAGCGGGAGGTCCTCCCGCTCCTGCCGAACCTGTACGGCGCGGCCCTTCGCATGACGCGGAACCCAGCCGACGCCGAGGACCTGGTCCAAGAGACGTACTTACGCGCCTACCGTGGCTTCTCGGGATTCCAGGAAGGCACCAACGTGCGCGCGTGGATGTACCGCATCCTCACGAACACGTTCATCAACTCCTACCGCAAGCGACAGCGTCAGCCGGTCACCGTGCCGGACGAGGACATCGAGGACTGGTTCCTCTACGACAAGCTGGGCGATGCTGGCATCGAGTCCTCGGCCGAGAGCGAGGTGCTCGACCGCCTGCCCGATGAGGACGTGCAGCGGGCCCTGGAGGCACTTCCCGAGGGGTTCCGGATGGCGGTGCTGCTCGCCGACGTGGAAGGCTTCTCCTACAAGGAGATCGCCGAGATCCTGGAGATCCCCATCGGCACGGTCATGTCTCGCCTGCACAGGGGAAGAAAGGCCCTGGAGAAGGCGTTGTGGGAGACGGTACGGGAGCGTGGACTTGTCGCCGATTGACTGCAAGCAGGTTCTCCAGCAGATCGAGCTCTACCTCGACGGTGAGCTCGATCCCGCGATGGGCTCCGAGGTGGGTCGCCACCTCGGAGCGTGCAGCCCGTGCATGGACCACGCGGACTTCAAGCGCCACCTCCGGGAGCTCTTGAAGGCCAAGTGTGGCTGTGGCCAGGTTCCGGCGCACGTGCTGGAGCGGATCCGCACCGTCCTGGGCGAAGAGCCGGATCGGCCCGCCGGGGTCTGATCCGGCGCCGCTTCTACCCATCCTGCTCGCAGGGATCGCCGGATCCCCGCGAACCCTCCCGCCGGCTGCGTCGAATAGCAGGGCGGCAAGGAGGAGGACCCGCGGATGATGAAGGGAACCCGGCCGGGACACCTCCCGCCGCCGTCGAAGACGACGGACGAGGAGGGCCGCACCTGCGTCGCCCCGGGGTGTGGCACCAGGCTCTCCATCTACAACGCTGGGGACACGTGCTGGCAGCACTCCGAGATCGTCTTCCCGAACTACCGGGGAAAGAGGCTGGTCGACCCCCGGGCTTGACGGGTCCCGCGCTCCCCCCTCCCGATGCGCGGGAGCCTCGAAGAACGGCCCCTCGAGGGCCGTTCTTCGCTATTCCCGGGCGAACTCGTGGCGGCGTAGGATGCGGCCCCTGAGATGGCTGGAACCGAGGGAGGGAGGGATCCGCATGCACCAGGTCACTCACGAAGACGTCGTTCCGGAGCTCGCCGAGCACCTTCGGCCCGTCTTCGAAGGCAGCCCCGACGGCGTGTACGTCTGGCTGGACGAGACCCACTGGACCTGCAACGAGAGATTGGCCGCGATGTTCGGATTCCCGGTGGGCGAGCTGGAGAACAGCCCGAACTTCCTCCAACGCCGGGTGCACGAGGACGACCAGGGCATGCTGTCGTGGAACTACTGGAACCGGGTGCAGGAGCTGGCGTTCCCCGTCACGTTCCGGTTCCGGGCGATCCGGAAGGACGGGTCGACGTTCCTGGCCGAGACCGACATGATTCCCCTAACGTACGGAGGGCACACGGTCGGGTACCACTTCGTCCGGAAGGTGGGGGACTAGGATGGACGATCTCGGCACGATCCTGGGCGTGTTCGCGCATCCCGACGACGAGACCTACCTCATGGCCGGACTTGCGGCGCGGGCGGTCCGCAACGGGTCTCGGGTCGTGATCGTCACCGCCACCCGGGGTGAGGGAGGCTCGTTCGACGAGGAACGCTGGCCGTCGGCGACGCTGGGCAAGGTGCGGGAACAGGAGCTCATGCGAAGCCTTTCCGTGCTCGGTGTGTCGGAGCACCACTGGCTGGACCTCCCGGACTTCGACATGGAGACGTCGCTTCCCGAGGAGGGGTACGGGAAGGTCCGAGGGCTTATGGCCGAGATCCAGCCCGACAGCGTCCTGTCGTTCGGCCCGGACGGGATGACCGACCACGCCTCACACAAGTCGACCTGCGGATGGGCGACCCGGGCCTTCCACGAGGTCGCGAAGTCGGGCGCGAGGCTCTACTACGCGACGGCCACGCCCGAGTGGGCCGAGCGCTGGGTTCCCATCTACAACCGGTTCGACGTGTTCCGGCCCGGCACCCCGCCCGTCACCCCGCGCGAGGAACTGGGGATCGACTTCCACCTCCCGCCGGATCTGCTGGAGCTGAAGCTGCGGGCGATCCAGGAGCACGTCAGTCAGGTCGAGGGGATGGTCCAGGCGTTCGGGGAGGACATCTTCCGAGGCGCGATGGGCGACGAGACCTTCCGCTTGGCGGCGGTCAAGGCATGACGATCGAGCCGCCGGAACCGCTCCCGGATCTCGACTGGGATCCCGAGCGGGCCCGTGGGTTCGCCGACCGGGCGGTGGCCCTGTACGAGGAGCTGCTCCGGCGGCTCCCGGGCCTGCCGGTGGCCCGGGGCCGAACCGCCGACGAGGTGCGCCGTGCCGTCGCGATCCCGATCCCCGTGGAGCCGCTGCCCGACGACGAGCTGTTCGCCTACCTGGGCGACATGGTGTTCGAGCACTCGGTGTACCCTGGACATCCGCGTTTCCTGGCGTACATCACCGGATCCGGGACCGTGCCGGGCGCCGCCGCCGATCTGCTTGCCGCGGGGGTGAACATGAACCTCGGCGGGTGGCTGCTGTCGCCGGCCGCCAGCGAGATCGAGTTCGCCCTGATGCGATGGTTCGCCGACGGGTTCGGGCTGCCCGAGACCGCAGGCGGTCTGCTCGTCTCGGGCGGTGCGATGGCGAACTTCGTGGCCCTCAAGGTCGCGCGGGATCGGATGGCCGGGTGGGACGTTCGAGCTGAGGGAGTGCGAGGCGGGCCCCCGCTGCGGATCTACCTGTCCACGGAGACGCACGTGGTGAGCAACCGGGCCGCCGACATGCTGGGGATGGGCGCCACGGGCATCGCCACGATCCCGGTGGATGGGGGGTACCGGATCCGGCTCGGCCTCCTTCGGGATGCGATCCGGCGCGACCGGGACGAGGGCGTGCGGCCGTTGGCCGTGGTGGCGTCGGCCGGGACCGTGGCCACGGGTGCGGTGGACCCGCTGGACCGGATCGCGGATCTCTGCGCCGAAGAGGGGCTCTGGTTCCACGTGGACGGTGCGTACGGCGGGCCGGCGGCCTTCGCCGGCGACCTTCGGCCGCTGTTCGCCGGGGTCGAGCGGGCCGACTCGATCGCGTTCGATCCGCACAAGTGGCTCTACACGCCGCACTCCGGCGGCTGCGTCCTGGTGCACGACCTGCAGCACCTGGCCGACTCGTTCTCGGTCCACGCCACCTACGTGCATCAGGACAAGGAGAGGACGGGACGCGGTCTGGACTTCACGCAACTGGGGCCCCAGTTCTCCCGGGGGTTCTGGGCGCTGAAGGTGTGGCTGTCGCTCCTGGCGCACGGATCGCGCGCATACGCGGCGCGCATCTCGCACGATGCCGCGCTGGCCCGTTACCTCGGCGCCCGGGTGGAGGAGCGGCCCGAGTTCGAGCTGGCCTGCCCGGTCGGGTTGTCGATCTGCTGCTTCCGCTACGTGCCGCCCGATCTCGGCGCGGGACCCGGCCGCGACGAGTACCTGGACCTACTGAACGAGCGGCTGATGACCGATGTGCAACAGGACGGCCGGGTGTTCTACTCGAACGCGGTGCTGGGAGGGCGGTTCGTACTACGGGTGTGCATCGTGAACTTCCGGACCGAGGCCGAGGACCTGGATGCCGTGCTGGAGGTGACCGCCGAGCTGGGAGCCAAGCTCGACAGCGAGCTGCGACCGGCGTCGCTCGGGGGTGCGCGCGCGTGAGCGGGCTGACGCTCGGTCTCCTGGGCTCCGGCGAGTTCGAGCCGTGGGCCGAGGAGGTGGACAGGTGGCTCCTTGACCACGCCGGCCGGGGGGACGGGAAGGTGCTGATCCTGCCCACCGCGAGCGCCCCGGAGGGGGACGACGTCTTCGATTTCTGGGCGTCGAAGGGGCTCGACCACTACCGTCGCCTGGGCGTGCCCGCCGAGGTGATACCGATCAAAGGCCGGGAGGACGCGGGCCGGCCCGAGTTCGCCTCGAAGCTGGAGGACGCGTCAGGGGTCTTCTTCTCCGGCGGCAATCCGGCCGCGCTGGCCGAGATCCTGTCGGGCACCGCGTTCTGGCGCGCTCTGGTCCACGCCATGCACGATGGGCTGGCCTACGGGGGCTGTAGCGCGGGTGTGGCCTGCTTGCCCCAGATGGCTCCGGACAGCTCGGTGCAGACGCTCGAGGGGATCGAACGGGATGGGTGGAAACCGGGGCTCCACCTGTTCTCGAACGTGCTCTTCATGCCGCACTGGGACGCGTTGGACGGGTTCCTGCCGGGGCTGACGGACTGGGTGGTCCGCTCGGTGCCGGAGGGTTGCACGCTCCTGGCCATCGACGAGAACACCGCGGTGGTCGGCGACGGCGACGCCTGGACCGTCGTGGGCATCGGGAAGGTCCACGAGCTGGTGGGTGGCTCGTGGCGGCACCACGCCGCGAGCGAGGACTTCGAGCTGCATC
Organism: Actinomycetota bacterium; assembly: GCA_036390995.1. GTDB lineage: Bacteria > Actinomycetota > UBA4738 > UBA4738 > HRBIN12 > DASQQQ01. The sequence continues at coordinate 9,217 of DASWAT010000073.1, forward strand.
TGGTCCCGGGCCCCGGCATGGGGTGAACCGCGGAGCGCGGGGAGGCGGCCGCGCGAACCGCGCGCTAGCATCGGCCAGATGCCGGCGAAGCCCAAGCCCTCGAAGACGCTCGATCGGAACGCGCCCGCGGAAGAGCGCGCCCCCGAGATCGTCCGGCTGCTCTCGAAGGCCTACCCGAACGCCAAGGTGGCGCTGCGCTTCTCGACGCCGCTGGAGATGCTCGTGGCGACGATCCTGTCGGTGCAGTGCACCGATGAACGCGTGAACCAGGTCACCACGACGCTCTTCCGGAAGTACCGAACGCCGGAGGACTACCTGCGGGTCCCCGACTCGGAACTCGCGGCCGACATCAAGCCCACGGGATTCTTCAACCAGAAGACGAAGTCGATCCGCGGCGCGTGTCGGCGGATCGTCGAGGAGTACGGCGGCAAGGTGCCCGACACGATGGAGGAGCTCCTCACCCTCCCGGGCGTGGCGCGGAAGACGGCGAACATCGTGCTGGGCAACGCGTTCGGCAAGGTCGAGGGCATCGCGGTCGACACCCACGTGCGTCGGTTGGCCCAGCGCCTCGGCTTCAGCTCCGAGAAGGATCCCGACAAGGTCGAGCAGGACCTCATGCAGCTCATCCCGCGACGCAAGTGGTTCGACTTCACCTACGTCCTGATCGACCACGGGCGCGCCGTCTGCCAGGCCCGAACGCCTCGCTGCGAAGGATGTCCGGTGAACCACCTCTGCCCGTCGAGCCTGGTGTGAGCCCCGAGGGGGCGACGACCGGAGGGCGGTTCGGGGACGAGGGATTCCCCGTGGTGGTGGCCCACCGCGGTGCCTCGTCGACGCACCCCGAGAACACGCTGGCGTCGTTCGACGCGGCCCTGTCGCTGGGGGCGCGGCTGGTGGAGATGGACGTCCGACTGACGGTGGATGGCGTTCCGGTGATCCTGCACGATCCCGACGTCTCCCGGACCACCGACGGCCACGGGTTCGTGCACGAGCTCTCTCTGGAGCAGGTCCGATCGCTTGACGCGGGGACACCGGAGCGCCCCGAGCGCGTGCCCACGCTGCGGGAGGCGCTGGAGCTCGTCGGAGGTCGGGGCGGGGTGGCCCTGGAGATCAAGAACCTGCCCGGCGAGCCCACGTTCCAGGAGGACGGCGAGGCCGTCGTGGAGGCGGCAGCGAGTGAGCTGGAGCGCACCGGGTTCGAGGGCCCGATCCTGTTCCTCTCGTTCAACCCGCGCTCCATCGCCGAGGCCCGACGCCTGGTTCCGAGGGCGGCGACCGGGTTCCTCGTCACGGATGCCACGCCCTCGGATCTGGCGCTGAAGCACGCGGTGGAGATGGGTCACGACGTCCTGCTTCCGGGCTCCCGCGGTTTGATGGCCGCGGGAAGGACCTTCGTGGCGCGCACTCACGACGCCGGAGTCCGCGTGGGGACCTGGACCGTCGACGACCCGGACGACTTCCGGCGGCTCCTCGAGTGGCGGGTGGACGCCGTCGCGACGAACGACCCGGCCATGGGGCTCCGTGTCCTGTCCGAGTGGCGGGCCGGAACGACGTGATCCTGCGCCGCCGGCGGCTCCCAGAGCATCTTCGGGAACCCTTCGAGGCCTTCCGCGCGGTCATCGAGCCGCTCGAGCGCGGAAAGGCGGCGCTCCCCGAGGCCATGCCGACCACGCGCCTTCCCGGCCGCCCCTTGGCGGAGGTGCTGCTGGAGTTCGAGGAGGGATTGCGAGCCGCGTCCGCTGCTATGGATGCCTGGCGCACGCCGGAGGTGGAGGCCGAGTGGCAGGGATGCTCCGCGGCGCTGCGGGAGGCCCTCGCCATGACGGAGCGATTGCGGGTTGAGGCCCCCGATCCCGGCGGGTTCGAGGGTCTCGTGGGCTTGCTCGGTGACCTGCTCGCCCCGCTGGAGGCCTTCGAGCAGGCCGCCGATCGCTTCCGCGCGCTGCGCTCGTGAGCAGGGTCGAGCGGGAGGGGCCGGTCAGGGCGTGGGCGACACGGTCGGCGTCGGTGTCGGCGTGAGGGTCGGCGAGGGGGACGGCGGCGGCTCCGCGACGACCGTGAGCGTGGCGGGCCGGGCTCGGCCGCCGACGGCGCCGGTGGTCTCCACCAGGACCCGGTACTCACCGGCCTCGAGTGGCTGCGCCGAGCCGTCGGCGACCCAGCGCACGTCGAGGGTGGGACCCTTGGATCCGCGGATCACGACCACCGTATCCCCGCTGGGCCCGAGGACGATCACTCGCCACGCGAAGGACGCCGAGCTCCGCGCCCGGATCCGAACGCTCAGCGGCCCGTCGCTCGGGATCGACGTCGTCGACAGCGTTGGCTGGTAGATCTTCGGCAGACCCATGGATCCGGCAACGTCACGGATGGCCGGGATCAGTGGGTACAGGTAGCGGCCCGGGCAGGCGGTGAGGCCGGTGTCGCGGTGTCCGGAGATCGTCCGCAATCGGACCTCGGTGCCTGTCTGGAACCGGGTCGTGCTCCCGCCGGCCGAGACCATGACGGTGCGAGCTCGAGGGTTCACGTGTGCGACGTCAAGACGCCAGGCGATGAGCCGCTCGAGGACGCCGACGGCGTGGGCCGGGGGGCGGACGGCGTCGAAGTTGCCCATCATCGAGACCGAGAACGCGCCGGTGTTGAAGCCCATCTGGGCCGCGCCCACCACGTCGTTCGTGACGCCGCCGGATCGCCCCTCGAACACGTCGCCGTATCGGTCGACGAGGAAGTTGTAGCCGATGTCGCACCAGCCGCGTCCGTTCGTATGGTACGCGTAGACGCCGCGCACCACGTCGTCGGCCTGCGCGCGCGAGTACGCGTTCGAGCCGGCGGTGTGATGGATGAACCCCATCTTCAGGAACGGCGCCACCCACGGTGTGCAGTTCATGAGTTTCGGGTTCGCGCCCCACTGCTCGCGGGCGATGATGCGCGGCCTTTGGGTCATGGCGTCGGCGCGGGGGACGCCGAACGGCGGGCCGAGGTCACCGGTCGCGACCGGCCCGACGTCGCGAGGTCCCGTTCCCGGCCCCTCCGCCGTCCCCGAGCTGTTGATGAAGAGGACGCGAAGGTCGCGAAGCTCGGCGCCGGCGGGCAGTTCGAGCGAGAACCGAGCGCACCGCGCGCCACCGGTCCACAGGTAGGCGGATCCCTGCTGCCCAGGCCGATACTCGGGGGTCCCGGGATCCGGACCACCCTCGGGCTCGAGCGTGACGGCCCGCCAGTACCGGCCGGGCCCGCCGGCGGCCGTCCGGATCGTGACGGCGGCGCCGGAGGCTTGATGCCACGTGAATGCCATGCCGTCGAACCAGATCGGGGCGCAGGCGGATGCAGTCACCGTTCGGGCCCGTTCGGCCGCGCGGAGGCCGCCGCTGTCGGCGCCGAGCGAGAGGCCGGGGCCCGGGCGGAGCAAGGTCCGAACGTCGATGGGCACGGAGCGCAGGACCGTCTCGGGCACCGCCTCCCCCCGGGGGAGGAACGGCAGTCCGGCCACCGAGGCGGTGAGGACCGCGATGAGGATCGCGGCGCGAGCGGATCCGCGAGGGCGGTTGGGATGTTCGGCCATGGGTGCGAGCGCTTCCTGCCGTGCAGCTCCCCTTGTCTACCGGGCGCCGGCCGTGGAGGCAACCACCCTGCTGGGGGAACTAGCATCGATGACGGTCCGACGGCCGGAGGAGGGACGCAGCCGACATGAGCGCCCGGACGCTCGCGGAGATCGGGCGCGAGGTGGTGGGGTGCCGCCGGTGCCCTCGCCTGGTGGCCTGGCGGGAGCAGGCGGCGCGGGAGAAGGTGGCGCGCTTCGCCGACCACGTGTACTGGGGGAAGCCGGTGCCGGGGTTCGGGGATCGGCACGCTCGGGTGCTCGTGGTCGGGCTGGCGCCGGCTGCGCACGGCGGCAACCGGACCGGCCGGATCTTCACCGGCGACCGCTCGGGGGACTTCCTGTTCGCCGCCCTGCACCGCGCCGGGTTCGCGAACCAACCGACCTCGGTGTCCCGCGACGACGGTTTGGAGCTGCGCGGTCTCTTCGTGACCGCCGTGAACAGGTGCGCACCGCCGGGGAATCGCCCCACGCCGCAGGAGCGGGACGCCTGCCTCCCGTACCTCGTACGCGAGATCGAAGCGCTCGGTGAGCTGCGCGTGATCTTGGCGCTGGGCGCGTTCGCGTGGGACGGGGCCCTGCGGGCGCTGGCCGAACTCGGGCACGCGGTGGGGCGGGATCATCGGTTCGGTCACGGTGCCGAAACGGCCGTCGGCCCGTACACGCTGGTCGGAGCCTTCCACCCCAGCCAGCAGAACACCTTCACCGGCAAGCTCACGGAGACCATGTTCGACGAGGTGGTCGCGCGGGCCCGCGCCCTCGCCGGAAGTCACCAGCGATAGGGGCCGGACTCGGCTACCGGTCCCGCTCCTGGTCGCCGCGCTCCATACGCTCGTCCAGCCTGCGCAGGAGGGGCAGTCGGTTCGCCTCGAGGATCAGCACGACCAGGATGGCCCCCATGGCGGCCGAGAGGTAGCTGCCGGAGCCCGCGAGGATCCCGATGGCGGCAGCGGCCCACGACGAGGCGGCTGTCGTGAGGCCGAGCACCTGCCGCCCGGCTTCCCGGAAGATGAGGCCGGCGCCCAGGAACCCCACACCGGTGATCACGCGGGCGATCACCTTCTCGGCCGAGGCAGGGAACTCCTCCACGCCCACGGCGGTGACCGCCGCGGCTCC
>DASWAT010000074.1:0-14060 GCA_036390995.1 Actinomycetota bacterium
GAAGCCGAGGCCCTCGCGTCGCTCGTGGACGCGAGGGCCTGACCCGGCAGATCGCTTAGCTCCCTTCGGATCCCCGGCTGAAGTCCGGCCGGGTCTCACGCTCGGGATGCGCCTCGGTGGTCCGCGAACCCTCGGCGAACCCGCCGCGGTGCTCCTGCTCCTCGGTGTGCATGTCCGCCGCCACGCCCTCCGCGAAGCTGCCCATGTGCTCCTTGTCGGGCGTGTGCTCCTCGAGCCGCTCCTGGCCTTCGGCGAAGTCACCCATGTGCTCGCGCTCTTCCATCATCTCCCGCTCCTTCCGCCAGGGCGCCGATCCGGCGCTCCGGCCCTGTGCCGGCTGTCACGGATCGCTCGATCGGAGAGGGTGTTCCCGGTGCCGCGGTTCGTTACACGCCGGTGGGGGCCGACCCAGGGGGCCAGTCGGGATCAGTCGGGGTCCGGGAACGGAGCGGTGAGCGAGGGCAGCACGTGGTCGGCGCCCGATGCGGCGAGCTCCTCGACCGAGTACTTCCCGCTGGCCACCGCGACCGAGACGGCGCCCGCATCGTTCGCGGCGGCCACGTCGTTGGGCGTGTCACCCACCACCATCACGCGCCCCCACAGGATGTCGTGGCCGTGGAGCATCTCGACGCGACGGATCGCGGTGCGCGTCACCTCCACGCGGTCGTCCGAGTCGGTCCCGTAGCCCCCGATGGGGAAGAAGCGGTTCAGGTTCGCCCGCGCGAGCTTCACCCGAGCGCTGCCCTCCAGCGCGCCCGAGACGATGCCGAGGACCGCGCCGCTGTCGAACAGTCGGGTGAGCAACTTCTCGACGCCATCCAGAACCCGGTAGCCCTCGGATGTGCGCACCTCGTCGGCCAGCCGGTACAGGTACGCAGCGTAGAGCCGGGCGAGCTCCTCGAGCGCGGGCTCGCGGCCCACGACCGAGACGAAGGTCCTCCGGGCCACCACCGGATCGGTCTCGCCGGCCTGCGAGTGCTCGCCGATGTCGGCTGGCACGCCGTAGAGACGGTCGAACGCGTATCGCCAGCTCCGTGCACCAGCGCCACCCGTATCGATGAGTGTTCCATCGACGTCGAACAGCACCGCCACCGGCTCGCTCATCGCGACTCACCGCCCCCGCTGGGTGCGGTACCGGCGGATCAGGGCGTTCGTGGACGGATCGTGCTCGAGCCCCAGATCCTGCGTCGTGAGCTCGGGCACGATCCGGGTCGCCAGCGCCTTGCCGAGCTCGACGCCCCACTGGTCGAACGAGTCGATGTTCCAGATCGTCCCCTGCGTGAACACCTTGTGCTCGTAGAGCGCGACGAGCTGGCCGAGCACCCTCGGCGTGAGCTTGGTGGCCAGGATCGTGGTGCTCGGGCGGTTCCCGGCGAACGTACGATGGGGGACCTGCGCCGGCGGCACGCCCTCGGCCTCGACCTCCTCGCGGGTCTTGCCGAACGCGAGCGCCTCGGTCTGCGCGAACAGGTTCGCCATGAGCAGGTCGTGGTGGGGGCCGACGTCGTGGTTCGGCTCCACGAACCCGATGAAGTCACACGGGATCAGCTCGGTCCCCTGATGCAGCAGCTGGAAGTAGGCGTGCTGGCCGTTCGTCCCGGGCGTGCCCCAGACGACCGGGCCGGTGGAGTACCCGACCGGGTTCCCCTGCAGGTCGACCGACTTGCCGTTCGACTCCATGTCGAGCTGCTGCAGGTACGCGGGGAACCGCTCGAGGTGCTGGTGGTAGGGCAGCACGGCGTGGCTCGCGGCGCCCAGGAAGTTGCCGTACCAGGTCCACAGCAGCCCGAGCAGGACCGGAGCGTTGCGCTCGAACGGCTCCGAGCGGAAGTGCTCGTCGATCAGGCGGAAGCCCTCGAGCATCTCCCGGAACGCCTCGGGGCCGATCGAGATCATCAGCGAGAGCCCGATCGCCGAGTCATACGAGTACCGGCCGCCCACCCAGTCCCAGAACCCGAACATGTTCGCAGGGTCGATCCCGAACTCCTCGACCTTCTCGCTGTTCGTCGAGACGGCCACGAAGTGGTGCCGCACGGCGTCCTCGCCGCTCCCCAGCCGGCCGAGCAGCCAGTCCCGCGCCGTGTGCGCGTTCGTGAGGGTCTCGAGCGTGGTGAACGTCTTCGACGAGACGATGAACAGGGTCCGTTCGGGATCGAGGAGTCGGAGCGTCTCGTCGATGTCGGTGCCGTCCACGTTCGAGACGAAGTGGAACGACAGCTCGCGGTCGCTGAAGTCCTTCAGTGCCTCGTACGCCATCGCCGGGCCGAGGTCGGAGCCGCCGATCCCGATGTTCACGACGTGGCGGATCCGCTGGCCGGTCGAGCCGGTCCACGCGCCCGAGCGCACCCGCTCGGAGAACGCCGCCATCCGGTCGAGGACCTCGTGCACATCCGGGACGACGTTGTGCCCGTCGACCTCGATCACGGCGTCGCGTGGGGCGCGGAGCGCGACGTGGAGGACGGCGCGGTCCTCGGTCAGGTTGATGCGCTCGCCCCGGAACATCGCCTCGATCCGTTCGCGGAGGCGGGCGCGCTCGGCCAGGGCCACCAGCAGCCGGAGGGTCTCGTCGGTCACCAGGTTCTTCGAGTAGTCCAGGTACAGGTCGCCGATCTCGAGCGCGAGCCGCTCACCCCGGCCGGGATCGTCGGCGAACAGCTCGCGGAGGTGGACGCCATCGAGGGCTCTCCGATGCGCCTGCAGCGCCTGCCACTCGGGGATATCGGTGATGCTGCCGGGCATCGCGCTCACCCCTCGGCGGCTTTCTCGAGGTGCCCGCCGAACGCCTTGCGCATGGCCGAGAGCACCCGGTTCGCGAAGTCCGCCTCGCCGCGGGACGAGAAGCGCTCGTACAGGGCCGAGGACAGGACCGGGACCGGCACGCCCTCGTCGATGGCGGCCAGGATCGTCCACCGTCCCTCGCCCGAGTCCGAGACCCGTCCCGCGAAGCTCTCGAGCCCGGGGTCCTGCAGCATCGCCGCGGCCGTGAGGTCGAGGAGCCAGGAGGCGATCACGCTGCCCCGGCGCCACACCTCGGCGATCTCGGGCAGGTCGAGGTCGTAGCGGTAGAACGACGGGTCGCGGAGGGGAGCGGTCTCGGCGTCGAGCTCCTGGTCCCGGCTCCCGACGTCGGCGTGGTGCAGGACGTTCAGGCCCTCCGCGTAGGCGGCCATCACGCCGTACTCGATGCCGTTGTGGACCATCTTCACGAAGTGCCCGGCGCCCACGGGTCCGCAGTGCAGGTAGCCGGCCTCAGCGGTGCTCGAACCCACCGGGGCGTCCCGGCCCGGCGTCCGAGGCGCGGAGTCCACGCCGGGGGAGAGCGCCGCGAAGATCGGATCGAGCCGCTGCACGACCTCGTCCTCACCTCCGATCATCAGGCAGAACCCGCGGTCGAGCCCGAACACCCCGCCCGAGGTGCCCACGTCGACGTAGTGCACGCCCTTCGGCCGGTATCGCTCGGCCCGTTCCAGGTCGTCGCGGTAGTAGGTGTTGCCGCCGTCGATCAGGACGTCGTCCGCGTCCATGAGCTCGACCAGCCGGTCGGCCGTCTCGCCGGCGAAGCCGGCCGGCACCATGATCCACACGGCGCGGGGCTTCGCGAGCTTGCCCAGGAGGTCCTCGAGCGAGCTCGCGCCGGTCGCCCCCTCGCCCTCGAGGCCCTGCACCGCACCGGCGTCAACGTCGTAGGCCACCACCTCATGGCCGTTCCGCATGAGGCGCCGGGTGAGGTTCGCGCCCATGCGTCCCAGTCCCACCATCCCGAGCTGCATCGGCCGCTCCTTGTGCGTGTCCTTCTCCGCACCCTACGCGGCGAACCGCGCTTCGGCACGCGGAGAGGATCAGGCGGTCCACCCGCGGAAGGCGCGGAGCAGCGTCTCGCGGGCGTCGGCGGGTACGGCTTCATCGGGGATGGCCCCAAGCGCCCGGAGGGTCCGCCGCATCTGGTCGAGGTAGGCGGTGCAGCCCGGGCACCCGGCGATGTGCGCCTCGAAACGGTCGCGGTCGACGGCGGGGAGCGCTCCCTCCAGGTAGTCGGTCACGAGCCCGACCAGCTCGCGACACGTCAGAGGCACCGGGGGCTCGCCCCGAGACCTCCGGCGCCCCCGGCGGAGCGGTCGCAGCAGCCTGGCCATCCCTCATCGGTGTGCCCGAAGGGAGCAAACGCTACGCGGCATCGCGACGAACCTTCTGTAACGATCGCCCGGCGGGCCAGACGGAGTCCGCATCCACGGGATCGAGGAGGAGCCGAGTGGAAGGTGCCGAGATCAAGGTGTACGGGGCGAGCTGGTGCCCCGACTGTCGCCGCGCGAAGCGGTTCCTCTCCGACCAGCGGATCGCGTTCGAGTGGCACGACGTCGAGACCGACGCCGAGGGCCTGCAGGTGGTGCAGGAGCGCAACAGCGGCAACAACGTCATCCCCACGATCGTCTTCCCCGACGGCTCCCACCTGTCCGAGCCCACGAACGAGGAGCTGGCGGACAAGCTCGGGCTGGCTCGGACGGCCATGCAGCACCTCTACGACCTGATCATCGTGGGGGGCGGGCCCACCGGGCTCACCACCGCGATCTACGCCGCCCGGGAGAACCTCCAGACCCTGATCGTGGACAGCAAGGGCCTGGGCGGGCAGGCCGGCATCACCGAGCGGCTGGACAACTACCCCGGCTTCCCCGAGGGCATCGGCGGGGCCGAGCTGGCCGACCGGTTCGTGCAGCAGGCCGCCCGGTACGGCGTGGAGATGCTCCAGGCGCTGAGCGTCACGCGGATCGAGCAGGACGGCGACTGCCTGCACGTGTGGACGGCGACGGACGATCACTACGACGCCCGCGCCGTGCTGGTTGCCACCGGCTCGACGTATCGGCGGACCGGAGCCCCAGGGGAGGATGAGCTGATCGGCGCCGGCATCCACTTCTGCGCCACCTGCGACGGGCCGTTCTACAAGGGCTCGGAGGAGCTCGTGGTCCTGGGTGGCGGCAACAGCGGTCTGGAGGAGGGCCTGTTCCTCACGCAGTTCACCGAGAAGGTGACCATCGTCGAGCGGAACACCACGCTGAAGGCCAGCCGCCTCCTGCAGGACAAGGTGCGCAGGCACCCGAAGATGGAGATCCTGGCCGGCCACGTGGTGAAGGAGTTCCGGTCGAAAGCCGACGGCGGTGGGAAGCTCGGGAGTGTGATCGTCGAGGAGCTCGCCACCGGACAGATGAAGGAGCTGCATCCGGCGGGCGCGTTCGTGTTCATCGGCCTCGAGCCGAACGCCGGGTTCGTGAGGGATGCGGTCGAGCTTGACTCGCGCGGCTTCATCGTCACCGACATGGCGTTCCAGACGAAGCTCCCCGGGGCGTTCGCCGCCGGCGACGTCCGCGCCGGGTCCACGAAGCAGCTGGCCTCGGCCGTGGGCGAGGGTGCCGCGGCGGCCATCGCGATCCGGCAGTACCTCGACGCGAAGGAGAACGCCGCGTGAGCATGCGCGCCGTCACGGTGCGGTCGCCCCACCCGGACTCCGGCGAGCTGGCCGAGGTCCCCGAGCCCTCGCCGGACGAGGGCTCGATCCTGTGCCGGACGATCGCCGTTGGCGTCGACGGCACCGACGAGGAGGTCGTCGCAGGCGCGTACGGCGAGGTCCCGGAGGGCCGCGACCGGCTGATCCTCGGTCACGAGTCGCTCGGTGAGGTGCTCGAGGCGCCGGCGGGCTCCGGCTTCTCCCCCGGAGACCTCGTGGTGGGGTTCGTCCGCCGGCCCGACCCGGTGCCGTGCGAGAACTGCGCGGCCGGCGAGTGGGACATGTGTCGCAACGGCCGGTACACCGAGCGCGGGATCAAGGGCCGCGACGGGTACCTGTCCGAGCGGTTCCGGATCGAGCCGGCGTTCGCGGTGAAGCCGGATCCCTCCCTCGGGCGACTGGCCGTGCTCACCGAGCCCACCAGCGTGGTGGCGAAGGCTTGGGAACAGGTCGAGCGGATCGGCGGCCGGGCCGTGTTCCAGCCCAGGCGCGCGCTGGTGATGGGAGCGGGCCCGCTCGGGTTGCTCGGGGCGATGCTCGGCGTCCAGCGGGATCTCGAGGTCCACGTGCTGGACGTCGTGGAGGACGGGCCGAAGCCGAAGCTGGTGGCCGAGCTCGGCGCGACGTACCACGCGAAGGGGCTCGACGAGCTGGGGACCGGCTTCGACGTGATCCTTGACTGCACCGGCGCCGGCGGGCTCGTGTTCCACGCGGTCGACCACCTGGCGCCGAACGGCGTCATGTGCCTGACCGGCATCTCGGGCGCCGCGCGGAATGGCCAGCTGAACCTCGACGCGCTCAACAAGGAGATCGTGCTGGAGAACAAGGTGGTGGTCGGCTCGGTGAACGCGAACCGCCGCCACTACGCGACGGCCGCGACGGCGCTGGCGAAGGCCGATGGCGGTTGGCTCGACCGGATGGTCACGCGGTGGGTACCGCTGGAGGACTGGTCCTCGGCGTTGGAGCACCGGGAGGATGATGTGAAGACGGTCGTGGAGGTGGCGCCCCGGTGAGCCCTACGGTCGACATGCTGCTCGCCTGGCGGTGGCGAGGATCGGAGGTGGGGGTGGATCCGAACGAGATCTTCGAGCTGATCGTGAAGGCGGACGAGAAGCTGAAGTACGCGACGGCCGACAGGGCGGACACGCGCGCCCTCCAGGCCCGCGAGCTGCTGGACCAGGCCAGGGACGAGGCGCGAGCGATCGGGAACGAGGGGCTCGTGGCCCAAGCCGAGCAGCGCCTAGCTGATCTCGACGCGCTGCAGGGTGGGGGCGGCCGTTGACCCCTTCAACCCCCTCCCCCGGCACGCCGCCCGACGACAAGCCCCCCGAGCTCGGCTCGGACGCGGTGTCCCTGCTGGAGGGCTCGACGTTCATGGTGTCCGATGCCCGTGGGGACGTGCCCGCCGGGGCCGTCGGCGGGCTGTTCCACGACGACACGCGGTTCGTCAGCCGGTGGGAGCTCACCGTGGGGGGCGGCAGGCCGCAGGTGCTGACCTCGGGAACGGTCGACTACTACTCGGCCGCCTTCTATCTGACGAACCCGGCGCTCGACGGCCTGCCGGCGCAGTCGCTCTCCATCCAGCGGTACCGGTTCGTCGGCGACGGGCTGCACGAGAAGCTCACCGTCAAGAACCACCTGAACCGTCCGGTCCACGTGGAGCTGCGCCTGGCCACCGGCGCCGACTTCGCCGACCTGTTCGAGGTCAAGGATCGGATCCCGAAGAAGGAGGGTGAGAGCCGGACGCTCCGAGACGAGGACCACTGCCTGGTCACGTACGAGTACGACCACCAGCTGTTCCGGGCTGCCACGAAGGTCCACTCGTCGTCGGCCGGCGTGATCGAGACCGACGACCTCGTCTTCCACCTCGAGCTCGAGCCTCGCGGCACGTGGTCCACGTCGATCCTCGTGTCGGTCCACGTGGACGAGCAGGTCATGGAGCCGGTCCACGAAGAGTTCGGCGAGACCGAGCGCGAGGCCGGCCGCGTCCTCCGCAAGTGGCGCGACGAGGTCCCGCGGTTCCAGGGCCCCGACTCGTTCCGTCACGTGTACGAGAAGTCGGTGGTCGACCTGGCCGCACTCCGCCTGACCGCCGACGTCGAAGGCAACGACTACTCGCTGCCCGCCGCGGGGCTTCCCTGGTTCATGGCCATCTTCGGGCGCGACACGCTCATCACGTCGTACCAGGCGCTGTGGGTCGGTCCCGAGCTCGCGAAGGGCGCGCTCATCGCGCTGGCCGCCCTCCAGGGCACGGAGATGAACGATTTCAAGGACGAGGAGCCCGGGAAGATCCTCCACGAGATCCGGTTCGGCGAGCTCACCACGCTCGGCCTGAAGCCGCATCGCCCGTACTACGGGACGAACGACGCCACCCCGCTGTGGCTCGTGCTCCTGTCCGAGTACTGGCGCTTCACGGGCGACGACGTCACCGCCAGCTCGCTGCGCGACAACGCGATGCGCGCGCTGGAGTGGATCGACCGGTACGGGGATCTCGACGGCGACGGGTACGTCGAGTACAAGACGCGGTCCTCCCAGGGGCTCGTCAACCAGTGCTGGAAGGACTCGTGGGACGGCGTCCAGTTCGCCGACGGGACGATCCCGGATCTGCCCATCGCGACGTGCGAGATCCAGGGCTACTGCTACGACGCGAAGGTCCGGGCGGCGGAGCTGGCCGAGCGTGTGTGGGGCGATCCGGCGCTCGCCGAGCGGCTCCGGACCGAGGCGAAAGCGCTGTTCGAGCGGTTCAACCGGGACTTCTGGACCGAGGCACGCGGTGGCTACTACGTGCTGGGGCTCGACGCGACGAAGCAGCAGATCGACTCGCTCACCTCGAACATGGGGCACCTGCTGTGGTCGGGCATCGTGCCGGAGGATCGCGCGAAGACCGTCGTGCAGCACCTGTTCTCCGACGTGCTGTTCAGCGGATGGGGCATCCGCACGCTCTCCGAGCTCGACGCCGGGTACAACCCGATCGGATACCACACGGGGGCGGTGTGGCCGCACGACAACTCGATCGCGGCGATGGGTCTTGCCCGGTACGGGTTCCGGGACGAGGCGAACCGGATCGCCCTCGCCCTGTTCGACGCGGCCGCATACACCGATCAGCGGCTGCCCGAGACCTTCGCCGGGTACGCGAGGCCCGACAGCCGCTTCCCGGTCCGCTATCCCACTGCCTGCAGCCCACAGGCGTGGGCCACGGCGGCGCCGTTCCTGCTGCTGAGGGCCATGCTCGGCGTGGACGCACGCGACGGGAGGGTCACGTGCGACCCGAACCTGCCGCGCGAGCTCGGCCGGGTGTTCCTGCACGGGATCCACGCGTTCGGGGGGCACATCGACGTCGAAGGCGAGGGCTCCACCGGCCGCGTCTCGCCCACCGCCTGAGCGACGCCCTCAGGTCTCGGAGTCGCGCCAGGCCTGGAAGACCCGGAGGAGGTCGTCTCGGCCCTCGGGCGGGATCTCGTCCTCGGTGAGCATGCCGGTGATCGAGATCGTCCGGCGCATCTGCGCCAGGTAGTTCCGGCAGCCCTCGCACACCTCCAGATGGGCCTCGAGCCGGGCGCGATCCGGCCCGGGCAGGGTGTCCTCCAGGTAGTCCGTGGCCAGCTCGACGAGCTCCTTGCAGGTGAGAGCGGCCGGTTCCGTCACGTCGCGGACACCTCCTCGCTCAGGTACCCCTCCAGGGCTCGCCGGACCTTCGAGCGGGCCCGGTGCAGCAGCACGCGCTGGTTCGTCTCGGTTATGCCGAGGGCCTCGACCACTTCCTGCGAGGTCCACCCCAGGACGTCGCGGAGGCGGATCACCTCGCGCTGGTTGGGAGGCAGGGCCTCGATGGCCTCGTGTACCCGTGCGACGGTCTCCTTCGACAAGAGCCGATCCTCCGGGACGTCGGCCCAGTCGGCCGGTGGGCTCAGCCAGCCGCCTGCCCACGCGTCGCCGGGCGGCCGGAACCGCTCCGGTTCGACCGCGGGCTCGTCGCCGGGCTCCGGCGACCAGAGCGAGGAGAACGGCACGCTCCGCCGCTCGCGCTGCCCCCGCGTCTTCGCCGTGTTCACGAGGATGCGGAAGATCCACGTGCGAAGCGACGATCGCCCCTGGAAGCCGCCGAGGCCCTTCAGGACGCCGAGCCAGGCCTCCTGCACGACCTCCTCAGCTACGGCTCTGGTCGGCACGTACATGAGGGCGATGCGCAGCATGACCGGCTGGTACCGGTCGACGAGCATCATGAAGGCGGTCTCGTCGCCCTCACGGAGCGCGGCCACCAGCCTGAGGTCCACCTCCGACGCGACGGGCGTGACCGGGGCGGCCGGGTCCGACATGGCCGGAGCTTACTCCGGGGTCGCTCTGGCTGGAGGGATCCGGCCTGCCGTCCGGACCGCGATGAGCGGGCCGATGCGGACCTCCCCCGGCGGATGCGTGTGTCTACCCTCGTGACGGGAGGTGGAGGTGGAGGGCTCCGTCGTCGTCCTGGGTGGATACGGCCAGACCGGGCGGCGGATCGCGGGCCCGCTGGCCGCCCGGACCTCGCTTCCGATCGTCGTGGCCGGCCGCAACGGCGATCGGGCCGCCGCCGTTGCCGAGCGCCTGTGCCGGCTGCGGAACGGCGCACCCGTCGAGGCCCGGAGCGTGGATGCGGCCGAGCCGAAGCGCCTCCGAGACCTGGTGGCCGGCGCGCGTCTGCTGGTGGACGCGACGTCCTCAGAGGTGCCCGTCGACTCGATCGCACGCACGGCGCTCGAGGCCGGCGTCGATCTGGTGGAGGTCCGGTTCCCCTCGCCCGGACCCGGCGATCTGGTGGGCATCGAGGCCGAGGCGGTCGCGGCGGATCGTTGCATCGTGCTCCAGGCCGGGTTCCATCCAGGCGTCCCGGCCGCGCTGGTGCGCTGGGCGGGCGCACGGGTGGACGAGTTGGAGTCCGCCTGGGTCGCCGGCCTGCTCCGCCAGCGAGGCGGGATCCCGCTCACGCCGGCCGTCGACGACCTCATCCAGAGCTTCCGTCACTACCGGGCGCACGTGTTCTGCGATGGGTCCTGGCGGAAGGCCCGATGGTGGGATCCGGGCTCGTTCCCCCGGGTGAACTTCGACTTCGACTTCGGCCTTCGTCGAACCAGCCCCATGGATCTCGACGAGCTCCGGGACCTCCCGGTGTGGTTCCCCTCGCTCCGTCGCCTGGGGTTCTCGGTTGCGGGGTTCGATCCGGTCACGGACTGGTTGATCGCACCGGCGGTCGTGGCCGCGCTTCCGCTGTTCGGATCCCGGTCCGTGCGGCCGCTGTCGAGGATGCTCTGCTGGTCCACCCGGACCTTCGGCAGGCCTCCCTGCGGCGTGGTGGTCCAGCTCCACGCCCGAGGGCGGCGGGCGGGAACGCCGGTCCATCTCGCGCTGTCGATGCTGCACGCCGACGGCTACGCGCTCACGGCGATCCCCGTCGTCTCGATGATCGAGCAGCTCCTGGACGGCACCGCGCGCCGGCCGGGGGTTCACCTGATGGGGCTGTTGACCGATCCCGATCGTCTGCTCGCCGACGTCGCGGCGATGGGGGTCAAGGTTCGGCTCCGGGGGCCGGTCGAGGAGAGCCGGGTGGGCTGAGCCTCGCCGGAGCTACGGGCGAGCCGCGCCGACGAACACGCTCCACTCCACCGGACGGATGTTCACCACGTCGCCGGGGTGGTTCGCGTCGATCATGTTCCCGCCGCCGATGTACAGACCGACGTGGGAGATCGGCGAGTAGAAGAACACGAGGTCGCCCGGCTGGAGATCCGACTGGGCGACGTGCGGCAGGACCGCGTACTGCATCGCCGAGGAGTGCGGGAGCGACAGCCCGGCGTGGGCCCACGCCCACATCGTCAGTCCAGAGCAGTCGAACCCGACGCTCGGATCGGCGGAGCCCCACACGTACGGCGTGCCGATCACCGAGTACGCGGCGTCGATGGCGGCCTGGGCGTTCGCGTTCGGGGCCGGAGGCGGGCCCCCGGGAGGCGGGCGGACCGTCACGAAGTTGGTGGTCTGGACGGCGGCGGCCGCGGCCGCGGCCGCCCGTTGGGCGGCGACCGCGTCGTGCCATTGCTTGTTCAGCCGCTGGTAGAGGCTCTGGGCTTCCGCGATGCCCGCCTGGATCTCTGTCTCCTTCTGGTGGAGCGATCCCAGCGTCGACTGCTCCTCCTGGAGGGCCTTGCCCAGCTGGTCCGCGGCCCACGCCGCCTGCTGCTTGGCGGTGGACGCCGTCGTCGCCAGGTCGGCGTCGGACTGGGCCAGGCTGCCCATGAACTCCAAGCGGTCCGAGAAGTCCGAGAAGGACTCGGCGCCAAGGAGCAGCTCGAGCTCGGAGCCCACGCCCTGATAGGCGGTGGCGGCCCGGGCGTTCAGGTCGGCGACGGCCTTGCTGGCGGTTGCCTCGGCCGTGGCTTTCTGGCGACGGACCTCGGCCAAGTTGGACTGGATCTCGGCGAGCTTGATGCGCTCCTGGTTGATCTGCTCGTCGAGCAGCGACAGGTGCTGGTTGAGGGCCTCGAGCCTGGCCCTGGCGTCCTGGACGTCCTGCTGGCTCGGCGCTGCAAGCGACCAGCCGGCGAAGGCGACGGAGGTGGAAAGCGCGAGGAGCAGGGCCACGGCGCCCCGTGTCACTCTTCGGCCGTTCCCGGTCGCGCTCCTCATCAAAGGCGGGCTGCCAAGCGCAGTCCGGCGTGAAGGGTACCGACGCACTCCGGGTACGTCAAACACCCCGATGCGTCGAGACGCAACGGCGGGCTCACCGTCATGCCGGGGAGCCCGCCGTTGGACCGGGTCGGGACGGCGGGATTTGAACCCGCGACCTCAGCGTCCCGAACGCTGCGCGCTACCAAACTGCGCCACGTCCCGAGGCCAGCAGTCTAGCGGCTCACCGGGACCTCCGGCCGGGTAGATTGAAGGGCTATGAGGATCGCGCAGGTCTGTCCACCCTGGCTGGCCGTGCCCCCCAAGGGATACGGCGGGATCGAGTGGGTCGTGGCGCTCTTGGCCGACGGGCTCGCCGAGGCCGGTCACGAGGTCACCCTGTTCGCCACCGGCGACTCCCAGACGAAGGCGAGGCTCGAGTACGTCTTCGAGCAGGCCCCGGGGTCCAAGTTCATCAACGACATCACGCTGGACACCACCCATACGCTCTTCGCGCTCAAGGATGCGCGTTCGCGGTTCGACGTTCTCCACGTGCACTCGCCGTTCTCGGCGCTCGCGGCCGGGGTCGAGACCGGCGTGCCGACGGTCCACACCCTGCACGGCTCGTTCACCGACGACATGAACCGCCTGTACGGCTACGTCGCCGACCGGGCCTGGTTCGTGGCCATCAGCGAGGCGCAGAAGCGCCACAACGAGGCCCTCCGGTACGGGGGCGTGGTCTACAACGGCATCGACATGGACCTGTACACGCTGCGCGAGGACAAGGAGGACTTCGTCCTGTTCCTCGGCCGGGGGGCGCCCGAGAAGGGCTGGCGGCGCGCCATCGAGGCGGCCCGGGCGGCCGGCGAGCGGCTGGTCTCGGCGGTGAAGATCGCCCACCCCACCGAAGAGGAGGAGTGGGAGAACAACATCAAGCCGATCCTGCCGCCCGACGCCGAGATCATGGGCGAGATCACGCAGGAGGAGAAGGTCGACCTATTGCAGCGAGCCAAGGCGGTGCTGTTCCCGATCGACTGGGACGAGCCGTTCGGGCTCGTCATGACGGAGGCCATGGCCTGCGGCACCCCGGTGATCGCCACGCCCCGCGGCTCCGTGCCCGAAGTGATCGCCGACGGGCAGACCGGATTCATCGTGAGCGTCGAGGACTACGCGCGCGAGGCGGCCGAGAAGCTGCAGCACCTGGCCGAGATCGATCCGCAGGTGAGCCGCGAGCGCGTGCAGCGGCTCTTCTCGAAGGAGGCCATGGTGGCCGGCTACGAGCGCGCCTTCGAGACCGCGCTGGCCGGGTCCTGAACGAGGTGAGCGGGATGACGGACGCGTCGAGAGTCCGGGTCGAGTCCGACAGCATGGGGCAGGTCGAGGTCCCCGCCGACCGGTACTGGGGCGCGCAGACCCAGCGCTCGTTGTACCACTTCTCGATCGGCGACGACCGGATGCCGATCGAGGTGGTGCGCGCGTTGGGGATCCTGAAGAAGGCGAGCGCGCTGGTGAACCGGGAGCTCGGCAAGCTGTCGGCCGACAAGGCGGCCCTCATCGTCCGTGCGGCCGATGAGGTGATCGACGGGGAGCTCGACGACCACTTCCCCTTGTACGTGTGGCAGACGGGCTCGGGCACCCAGTCGAACATGAACGCGAACGAGGTCATCTCGAACCGCGCGATCGAGCTGGCCGGCGGCGAGCTCGGGTCGAAGACGCCCATCCACCCCAACGACGACGTGAACATGTCCCAGTCGTCGAACGACACGTTCCCCACGGCCATGCACGTGGCGGCGGCCACGGCGGTGGTGCAGCGGTTGCTCCCGGCCGTCCGCGAGCTCCGGGACGCTCTCCAGCGCAAGAGCGAGGAGTTCGCCGACATCGTGAAGATCGGCCGGACCCACCTCCAGGACGCCGTCCCGCTCACGCTCGGCCA
>DASWAT010000075.1:0-4988 GCA_036390995.1 Actinomycetota bacterium
CAGGGACCGATGGCCGGCGACTACCGAGGCAAGGGCGAGCTGGCGCAGCTGTTCCAGCGGCAGCTGGAGGTGCTCGACGCCCGGCCCGAGAGTGAGATCCACGACGTCCTTGCCAGCGACGACCACGCGGTGGTCCTGAACAACACGCGGGCGACCCGAGGAGGCACGACGCTGGAGCAGGGGCAGATCGTGGTCATGCACCTGCGGGACGGCAAGATCACCGAGGTATGGCTGCACTTCTCGAAGCAGCAGGAGATGGACGAGTTCGCCTCGTCCTGAGTCGAGGGGTGGGACCGCCCGGCGACGGGTCGCCACGCCGGACGCCGTCGGGGAAGATGGCCGCATGCGCCTGCCGGTGATGCCGCCCGTTTCGCCGATGCTCGCCAAGCTCGTCGAGGACATCCCCGAGGGCGCCTTCAGCTACGAGCCGAAGTGGGACGGGTTTCGCTCGATCGTGTTCCGCGACGGTGACGAGGTCGAGATCGGCAGCCGCAACGAGCGACCGATGGCCCGCTACTTCCCCGAGGTCGTCGACGCCGTCCGTGCGAACCTGCCCGAGCGGTGCGTGGTGGACGGCGAGATCGTGGTCCCCGACGTCGAGGGCCGGCGCCTGGAGTTCGAGACGCTGCAGCTGCGCCTCCATCCGGCCGCGAGCCGAGTGAAGCTCCTGTCGAAGCAGACGCCGGCGCACTTCGTGGCGTTCGATCTGCTGGCGCTGGGCGATCGGAACCTCATGGAGGAGCCGTTCGCCGAGCGGCGCCGGGCGCTCGAGGAGGCGCTCGCCGGGGCCGAGTCGCCGATCCACCTCACGCCGGCGACGACCGATCGCGAGCTGGCCGAGAAGTGGTTCGACGAGTTCGAGGGCGCGGGGCTCGATGGCGTGATCGCCAAGCCGCTCGACGGCACGTACCAGCCCGACAAGCGGGTGATGTTCAAGATCAAGCACGTCCGGACCGCCGACTGCGTGGTGGCCGGCTACCGGGTGCACAAGACGGATGAGCAGGCGATCGGGTCGCTGCTGCTCGGCCTGTACGACGAGCAGGACGACCTGCAGAACGTGGGCGTGGTCGGCGCGTTCCCGATGGCCCAGCGCCGGAGGCTGTTCGATGAGCTCCAGCCGCTGGTCACTACGTTCGAGGGCCATCCCTGGGACTGGGAGAAGCTGGTGACTGAGATGCGAACCCCCCGCAGCTCTGAGTTCAGCCGGTGGAGCGTGGGCAAGGACCTGTCGTTCGTGCCGCTGCGCCCCGAGCGGGTGATCGAGGTCCGCTACGACCACATGGAGGGAACCCGCTTCCGCCACACCGCCCAGTTCGTCCGGTGGCGCCCCGACCGCGAGCCCCGCTCGTGCGGGTTCGAGCAGCTCCAGGAGCCGGTGAAGTACGACCTGGGCGAGGTCCTGGGATCGTGACCGGTCTCGACCTTTGGATCTCACAGATGTGATTCAAAGGTTCACCCCTCATCGCTTTAGAGGCGTTCCTCAGAGGCTCCCGCCAGGACCTCAGAAGTGGCCTCTCAAACGAAAGGTTGGCCGTGCCTACGGATCGACCATGCCTCCTTCAGCACGTCGGATGCCGACGCCGGAGACGCCTCTGTCACGCGAACGCCACGGTCCTGGCGCCAGCCACGACCTCCTCCACCACCTTGGCCGCGCCCACGATGGCCGAACCCTTCCGGACCTGCTCCTCGCCGATGCCTCGGGGCTTCGTGCAGGCCCCGCAGAGCCAGACCTGGCCGCCATTGTCGACGAACTCCTGGTACAGGTCGTTCAGGACCGGCAACCCCGGGTGGGCGATGCCGTCCGTTCCTCCCCCGGTACCGAGCCAGACCGCCTCGATCGTGCAGAGGACCACCGCGTCCTGCCCGGCCGTCGCGGCGATGTTCGCCGCCACGAAGGGAAGCGTGGCCCGCTCCGGGTCCTCCTTGCCGTGCGTGCAGTTGAAGATCAGCCGCTCGCTCATCGTTTCCTCTCCACCGTGATCAGGAGGCGCCCGTCACCCGGCGTCTCGACCGAACGAACCGTGTGGCCCATCATCCGGGCCAGCGGAGGCAGATCCTCCTTCGCCGCGGGGTCACGCGCGGTCACCACGAGCACGTCGCCGATCGGGATCGCACCGATGCGCCGCCGGAACTCCGTGGCCAGGCCGTCGGCGCACCCGAGGTCGCCGGCGTCGAATCGGTGGGTCCCGTTCGGCACTGCGCCGGGCTCGGGGATCGCGTCCGGGTCCGGAAGGAACCCGGAGCACAGGAGGTCGATCGCCGCGATCCGTACGTCCTCGTCCAGGTCCAGATACATCCGCTGTTCGATCACCTCCCATCCCGCCTGCTCGTGCAGGACGAAGCGGTACCCCACCGACATCCGGTCGGCGAGCGGCTCTACGCGGACGCTCCGGACCTGGAGGACATCGGCGTCGCCGAACCATCCGAGGAACCTGGCCGCCACCTCGGCCGCGCCCCTGATCTCGGCCGGCCCGCCGGGGACCAGGTACCGGAGACGGGCGCCTGCCGCAAGAGCGCCGACCATCCCGTCGCGATCTCTGCTAGCCACGGCCTCCACGAACCGCTTCGCTGCCGCCCGTGCCTCGTTCACGTGGTCGGTGCGCCCCGCCCTCCGGGGATGAGCATCGATCGAACTCCCCGTCGTGCCTGCCATGCCCCGTCGTCTCCCAGTGTCTGTCGGTCAGGAAGCACCGTACGCATGGCAAGGGGTCTAGGTCATCGGGGATTCACCCTACGGATCGATGGGCTCGAGGGAGTCGAGCAGGCCCTGCTGCATCGCGAACAGCGTGGCCGTCGAGCGGGTCGACGCCCCGATCTTGGTGTAGATGCGTTCGATGTGGGTGCCGGCGGTCTTGGTGGTGATGCCGAGTGCTCGAGCGACCTGCTTGTTGGAGGCGCCACGGGCGATCAGGACGAGCACCTCGACCTCGCGCGGCGTGAGGCCGGCGGGCCCGGTGCGGCGCTTGGCGCGACGCTGTCCGGCCGCGACGAGCACGGCGTCGACGGCGTCCGCGGCAAGGCGACCGGCGCGGACATCGGCCCAGAGCGCGTCGGTTGCCGCCTTGCTGGACAGAGCCGGTCGGTGTGGGCGGGGTTCGCTCATGGCCTGGAACGCATCGGCCGCGGCCAGGATCCGCCCAGCGGCCGGGATGGCGACCGCGGACAGGCCACGGTGGTAGCCGGAGCCGTCGAGCCGCTCGTTCGCCAGCGCCGCGACGGCGCCGATGCGGGCGAGGGCGGGTGGCCGGGTCAGCATCCGCTCCGTGTAGTAGGCGTGCATCCGCATCCGCTCGGACTCGGTGGCGGTGAGCGGACCGGGCTTGTCGATGATGGTGGCAGGAAGGCCGTGCATGCCGAGGTCGTGCACCAGTGCGGCGCGGCGAAGGTTGGAGACCTCATCCTCGGGCAGGCCGCACAGCTCGGCCGCTCGGGCAGACAGGCCGGCGACGGCGCGCGAGTGGCCGGCCCGTGAGGGCGAACGCAGGTCGGTGAAATCCGCGATCGCTTCCAGGGCGGCGTCGAGTCCTCCGCCGGTCAGCCGCTGCTGCAGGTCTGGTTCCCGATCGATCAACTCGTTCCAGTCCGTGACGGCCTCGAGGTCGGCCAGCACCTCGCCGGCAGCCGAGGAGAAGGCGTCCACGACGGCCGGATCGAACTGCGTGCCGCGCCGGGCTCGCGCCACCCCGACCGCCGCGTCGATGCCATCCGCTCGGTGCAACACCTCCACGCAATCGGCGAGGTGGAACAGCCGGACCAGTGGGGCGATCCCCTCACCGCCGACACCGGATGGCACGCCCTTGCCGTCCCAGCGGGTGAACACCTGCTGCAGTGGGTCGCACACCTCGCCGCCCAGCCCGAGCCGCTCGGCCATCTGCGCCGTCGTGAGGCAGTGAGACAAGAGTCCCCGCTCCACGGCCGCGCCGCGGGTGACCACCATCGTCGCCCCGAGGCGAAGCCGGTGCAGGGTCGGGCTCCCCGCCCCAACGTGGCTCAGCGCGAAGCCCAACATGGGCAGGCCGGCGCGATCGACGCTCAAACCGTCACGCCGGAACGCGATGTCATCGCCGAACAAGGCCGCCACCACCGGCGTTTCCGCGACGCAGCCCACCCATGCCAACGTGACCACGTAGTAGAGGCACTGACGCTCGTGCGCACGGAGTCCCACCTGGTCACCCAGTCGCGCTGCGATGAGCCAGGATCGCAGCACATGCTCCACCGGCTGCCCGAGGCCGAGGTCGGTCGCCAGCGAGAAGGCGGCCACCAACTCTGCTAGCCGGATGCCCGACTCGCGCTGGTCGCCGTCCACGTCGGAAGCGTAGGGTCACTTCCCTGGTCGGACAAGAGGACCCGAGCTCCGGCACGTTCGAGGGCCACCTCTGGGACTGGGGCGAGCTGTCGTCCGTCCTGCCCGACGTCCCACGGTCGACTTGGCGAGCCTAGCGGGGCCCGTCGGTCCCAACTGGCTCCCGGGCGTCGATTTCCGGTCGAAACGTTCGTCGTACTGGTGTCCGAAGGGGATCAGCCCGGCGCCGCCGGGGCGATCGGAAGGGGGATCGGCATGGGCGAGAACGCCGATACGGTGCGCGCCATCGAGGCGTCCTGGGATCGGGGGCGCCTCGACGAGCTGGACCAGTACTTCGCGCCGGGGTTCGACAACGCGGCCTCGGCCACGCCGGGGGTGCCGCCGGGCCTGGAGGGGGCCAAGATGGCCCACCAGGGCGTCATGCAGTCGTTCCCCGACCGGAAGGCCGAGATCCTCGACGTCGTCGAGGGCGGCGACCGCGTCTTCGTCCGCAGCCGGGTCACGGGCACGAACCAGGGCGGCTTCCCGGCGTTCAACGTGCCCGCGAATGGGAGCCCGTTCCAGATCGAGGCCTGGAGCGTGTACCGCTTCGACCGGGACGGCAAGGTCGTCGAGCACTGGGGCATGAACGACGGGCTCATGCTCCTCATGCAACTCGGCGCGATCCCGGCCCCGGGCGGCTAAC
>DASWAT010000076.1:0-4683 GCA_036390995.1 Actinomycetota bacterium
CCCGCCCTGTCAGGCCTCGGGATCTACCTCGTCGGGACCCAGCGAGCTCTCGTATACGAGAACCACGTAAGGGACAACGTCCCCAGCGGAAGGACAGTCGCCTCCGGCGGCATCGTGGGCGTCGAGCCAGCGGGGGATAACCACATCGTCTACAACCACGCGTTCGGAAACAAGGCTTTCGACATCTCCTGGTCCGGGGCGATCAAATCAGGAAGCGGGAACATCCTGAACGGCAACCATTGCGGCACGTCAAGCCCGTCATCGATTTGCGATTGAGTCGCCTGGTTCGGCTACTCGGACACGGGTGCGTGCCTCGTCGGCGAGATCCTCGAGCGAGAGACGGGCACGTCGATGGGGGCGGCGATCCGCGAGCTGGTCGGCTACGAGCGGCTCGGTCTCGTACACACCTGGCAGGAGACGATCGAGGCGGAGCCGGCGAACCTGCCGCAGCTGTCACATCAATACGAAGGGGACATGGATGTCGCCCTGATGGATGCGTCCGTCGACCTCTACGGTGGGGGCGGGCTGGTGTCGACCTGCCGCGACCTCGCGCGCTTCTTCCGCGCGCTCCTGCGTGGCGAGGTGTTCCGCGACCCCGCGACGCTCACCACGATGACGACGACCCTCGAGAGGGTCCCACTCACGGAGGAAGCGGGTTGGCCGGAGGACCCGTCGACGCACGGGATGTTCCTGTTCCGACGCGAGATCGCCGGCGAGACATGGTGGGGACACGGCGGGTACTGGGGGACCACGGCGTACACGTGCCCGGCGCGCGACGTGACGATCGTGGCGGGCCATCAGCGGTCCAACATGCCCGAGTCCTACGAGCGGCTGACGATCTTCGACCAGGCGTTCGCTGCACTCGCCCTGTGAGGCCATGAACATGGGGTAGGGCTCGGCAGGGCAGGCAGTCTCCGCTTGGAAGGTTCGCAAGGATGCGGCGCACCCGCGGGTCATGGACCGGCATGCTGGGCGTCGGTCCGGACTCCTATGCTCGGGGCCATGGAGCGGGGGCTTGGCTTCGTCGATCGGGTGGGGGCCCTCCGGCCCCTGCGGATCCGCGACTTCCGTCTGCTGTGGACCGGTCTCACCGTGTCGATGATCGGCGACGGGATCTACATCGTCGCGATCGCGTTGCAGGTCCTCGACCTGTCGAACAGTCCCGCGGCCATCGCCGGCGTCGGCATCGCCTGGACGGCGCCGCAGGTGGTCCTGATGCTCGGGAGCGGTGCGCTGGCCGATCGCCTCGACCGGCGCCGGCTCATGATCGCCGGCGACCTGATCCGCCTCGGCGCGATCGGGGTGCTCGGCGCTCTCTCGATCATGGACCAGCTGACGCTGCCGACGCTGTTCACCATCGTCGTCGTCTACGGCATCGGACAGGCGGTGTTCGCGCCGGCGTTCTCGTCGATCATCCCGACGATCGTCCCCGAAGACCTGCTCGTCGAGGCGAACTCCCTCGGACAGGTGGTTCGGCCCGCGGCGATGATGCTCGTCGGTCCGCTCGTGGGCGGCCTGCTCGTGGGGAGCTTCGGCGCCGGGTGGGCGTTCGTGCTCGACGGGATCACCTTCGGGTGGTCGGCACTGATGATCGCGCTCATGCGGGTCCGGCCCCGGACGCGAACCGACGAGGAACCCGGTCGCATGTGGGCCGACGTGAAGGAAGGTCTCCGCTACGTGCGGAGCGAGACCTGGATCTGGGCCGCACTCGTCGCTGCGACGATCAGCCTGCTGTGCACCTGGGGCCCGTGGGAGGCCCTGGTCCCCTACGTGGTGAAGAACCAGCTCGCGGGGAACTCGGCGCGCGAGGGGTTCGCGCTCGGTCTGGTGTTCGGCGCCGGCGGGTTCGGGGCCGTGGGCGCGGCGCTCGTCCTCGGGCAGCGGGGAGGCTTACCCCGCAAGCCGATCACCGTCCTCTACGTGGCCTGGGCGCTCGGCATGTTCATGACCGCGGGGTTCGGCATCGTGACCACCGTCTGGCAGGCCATGATCGTCGCGTTCGTGTCCGAGGGTTCGATCGCCGTGCTCGTCGTCATCTGGTACACGCTGCTGCAGCGTCTCGTTCCCCGCGAGCTCCTCGGTCGCGTCTCGAGCCTCGACTGGCTGATCTCGATCGCCGGCGTGCCCCTTTCGTTCGCGATCGTCGGCCCGATGGCCGGATGGATCGGCGCCGACGCCACGCTGATCGGCGCAGGGGTACTCGGCGGCGCCGTCACGCTGGCGTTCCTGTTCGTGCCCGGCGCCCGGTCGCCCGAGCTCGACGGGTCGCTCGAGGGGGAAGTGTAGTGATCCGGCCCCCGCGCGAGCTCACCGAACGGTGACGAGCAGGGTGTCGTACAGGAACCAGCCGAGTCCCACGGACCACGTCACGGCTGCGACGGCCGCGGACCAGGGCACCGACCTCGGGGAGCGGATGACCGTGACCGCCACGAGGGCGGAGGCGGACCACAGGAGAGTCTTCAGCCACGCCCAGCTCGTCGCGTCGAAGCGGTCCGCGCTGGCGATGCACAGGCGGAAGCCGACGTCCAGGTGGTACCCGACGGGACACGTGAGGCTGGGGATCCGGGTGACGGCGACCCATGCCCCTGCGGTGAACAGGGCCGTCAGTCCCCACGTCCAGCCGGATGCGCCTTCCGGCTGGGTTGGTCTGCGGTGGATCGTCCAGGCGATGACGATCCCGGACGAGGCGGCCAACAGGGCGGTGAACCAGACCAGCCCGGCCTTCCCGGCCTCCTGCGTGCATCCCGAGGAGGCTCGGCAGGTCAGCTCGTCCCAGGAGGCGATCAGGTAGGCCGCGCTCATGACGATCAGCGACGCGGCGGTGGTGTAGCCGGCGAGCCTGCCCTCGGGGGAGATCTCGACGAGTGCGCGACGGCGCGAGGCCGACCGATCTCCCGCGTCAGGCTCCGGACGCATCCGCGGAAGATTCTCACACGGGCAGCCGGAGCGGGGCTCGCTTGTAGACTGCAGCATGCCCTCCGCGCTCGCGCCCGGAGCCGTCGACCTCTACTGGATCCCTTTGGGCGCCGGCGGCCACGTGGTCCGTTTGAACGGCAAGGTCTACGAGGCGATCAAGGCCTTCGTCGAACATCGCCCGCGGTACGCGCTCTACCACACCGGCCTGGAGGTAGGCGTCCCCGACGGTCGGTACGTCATCGAGTCCGGGCCCATCCCGGACCGACGGGGTTGGGAGCGCGGGGTCGTTGCCGAAGGCCCGGTCGGGACGAGATGGGCCGGAACGTTCCGGCTGTTCCGCTACGAGATCCGCCGATCGCGCGGAGGCTCCATCCCCGATGCGAGCGAGGCGGTCTCGAGCCCGGTCCGCGTCGCGAACGATCTCCCTCGAGCGCAGCGGGTCCTCGATCTCGTGCCGTCCGTCCCGACCCCCGTGTGGGGCCGAGACGAGCTGCACACGGGCGGCATGTGGAACTCCAACTCACTGATCTCGTGGCTGCTCGCACGTGCTGGCGTGGACACCGAGCAGATCCGGCCGCCAGCCGGCGGTCGAGCGCCCGGTTGGGATGCCGGTCTCGTCGTTGCACGACGCGAGATGGGACCAAGGCCTTCGGGCTAACGGAGAAGC
Source organism: Actinomycetota bacterium (assembly GCA_036390995.1). Classification (GTDB taxonomy): domain Bacteria; phylum Actinomycetota; class UBA4738; order UBA4738; family HRBIN12; genus DASQQQ01. The sequence goes on from DASWAT010000076.1 coordinate 3,584, forward strand.
GCGCACCCACGTTTCCTGGCGACCGCGCGCGTATCCCTTGGAGCAGCTGGCCGTCCCAACGCTCGTCATCAGCCAGGGACGATCCGCTTGCGCCCTATCGGTTCGCCGTCAGGGCGGCGTCCTGTATCCCCGGCGCGAAGCTCGTGAGCATCGAAGTCGGCGGGCACTCTTCATGGGGCACAACGCCGAGTTCGCAAGGCGATCGGTGCGTTCGTCCAAGCGGTGACCTGAAGCCCGTTGGATCAGGCACCCACGGTCGACTTCGAGGGCCAGTTCATCCACGTGATGCCGACGATCAGCGCGAGGTTGACGGCGAGGATGAAGAGGTACCAGGCGTTGAAGTACAGGAGCAGCAGGACCGTGGATACGCTCAGTCCGACGACGACGGTCGGACGCCACCACCCGCCGTGGGCCCACAGCGCGATTCCGGTCACGATGAGGATCACGGCCGCGGCGAACGCGAGCACCTGCGCGAGCGCCCGCTGGTCACCGAGCAGCCAGGAACGCGACGCATCGAACGGTGCTTTCTGGGGATCGTAGTTCGGCGCCCAGATCGCCACGTGGACCAGACCGTGCGCGATGAAGAATCCGATCAACAGCACCCTCAACATGTCCCCCACCTCTCACCGATCGCCGCCGGTCACCAGGGAGCCATGTCGATTCAAGTCGACTACCCTTGGATCCTGCAAGGTCCACGCCCTGCGCCAGATGACGAGGGTCCTGGCACCCGGAGCGAACGGAGATCAGGTCGTTGGTCAGGACCCGTCCCAGCCAGAGCGCAGCCCTGAGGTCAGCCGGTGTGGGAGGCAGACCTCATCCAGCCGAACCTCCTACTCCTGCAGGAGTCTCTCCTCGAAGCGGAACGTGTTCATGATCGCCTCGAACAGATGCTCGTCGTAGGCGGCCGACCCCTTTGCGAAGAACTACACCGACACGTCCGTGCCGCCCGCGTTGATGCGGTAGGCCACTCCTTGCCCTTGCTCTCCACCGCCGAGCCTCATCCGGTACGCCTCGTAGCCGTCGATCTCCAGGCGCTCGACGTCCTGCCGACCGAACGCTCCCATCCCACCCCACGGGTGGACCGGCTCCAGGACCATCCC
>DASWAT010000077.1:0-3884 GCA_036390995.1 Actinomycetota bacterium
CCTACGGACTGGGCGGAGGTGCACGCAATAGCTGCGGTCCCCCCTGCGCGAGGAGGGCTACCTCGCGCCACATCTTGTCGAACGAATCAGCCGCCCGAGCGGACGCGATGTCGAGGCCCGACAACGGGAAGGGATCGACCACGGCTGGCAAGGTCCGGCATGGGGTGCCTCGATAGGACGACGAACAGAGACTGACGAAAGCCGCTCTCGCCGCCGTCCTACCGTGGCGACCTCTGGAAGTGGTGAGCCAGCACCTGGCCCACGGTCTTCTTGCCGATCGTGACCCCGTCTTCGACCGCGGAAGGGTAGTGGATCCCACCCCAGATGCGGGCGTTGCCGACGTCCTACTGCAGGTCCTTGACCTGGTCGAAGTGACGATCTCCGAAGCCCGTCTTCCTGCGCGACCGGGAGGCGCACGACGTCGCCCTCTGCCTGCATGTCCCGATAGATGCCGCCGGGCGGGCATGTGCTTAGGACTGCCAGCATGGACCCATCCGTGCCGTGACGCACCCGCGGAGGACGGCACCCAGTACCGCCACCGCTCGCGTCGCGGAGTCTTGAAGGGGCCGGGGGAAGGGCGGCTCTGACCAGCATGTCCGCAGGTCAGGCCCGGTTCCAGCTGGCTCATGAGTACCGTCGAGTTCCGTCTGGTTCGGTCGGCTCCTTGACCAGGTGTTGACCACCCCGTTGGTACCGCGGCCGGCCCGAAGGATCGGAGGACCGAGGAGCCTCCCGTCTCGACTGACACGCCCCCCCGCCAGATAATGCCGCTTCGAAGGGAGAACCTATGGTACGGGAGGTCTTGGGTCGAGACTCAGAGCTTGCGCTGATCTCTTGGCTACTCGAGACCGTGCCCTCCGATCCTGTGGTCCTCGTCCTAAGTGCTCTGGCTCGAAAGTTCGCTAACGTATTCGCTCCTCACGCTGCGGGGCGAAAGGCGTCCCTCTCGGCGAGTCGCCTCATCAGTCTGGCGAGATCCGTTCGGGTGAACTTCCACGCGAAGGGCTTGGCCGCTTCCTCGTAGCGACGCTCGAAGGCCAACAGGCGCTCCTCCACCTCGCCAAGATCGATGAAGTCGTTGGGGGTGAGCACCTTGCGTTGCACGACCGAGAAGTAGATCTCGGCCTGGTTGAGCCAGGAGCTGTGCACGGGCAGGTGCACCAGGCGGAGCCTCCGGTACCGGCCCTCAAGTCGCTGCACCGCCGATCGGCCACGGTGCGACGAGCCGTTGTCCACCACCCAGAACACCCGGCGGGCCGAGGCGTAGGGCTCGGTCGCCATCACCTGGTGGACCAGCCGATCGAAGGGCTCGATCCCGGTGCGGGGCTCGCACCGGCCGTGAACCTTCCCCCGGTGGACGTCCCAGGCCGCCAGGTACTGCAGGGCCCCGCCCCGGAGGTACTCGTGCTCGACGCGCATGGCCCGAGCGGCCGCCGGGGGCGCCGTGGGGTGGCACCGGCACCTGGCTTGGATGGAGGTCTTCTCGTCGGCGGAGACCACGAAGTCCTCTTCACCAAGCGGTTTGCCCTTCCAGCGCCTCCCGTAGAGATCGAGGACCCTTCCGGCCTTGGCTTCAAAGTCCGGGTCCCGAGGGAAGACCCAGCTCCGGTAGGTCCACGGGCGGATGGCGTCGGAGGAGAGCCACCGCCAGACGGTGGTGTCCGAGACCTTCGCCACGATCCCCGAGGCGATGGCCTCGGCCCGGATGTCCGGGACGAACAACCGGGACAGCGGAAGGCCCCGCTTGCAGGGGAGCTCGCAGGCCATGGCCTTGATCGCCACCACCACTTCAGGGGGAAAAGATCGCCGGCCTCCCTCTGCGAGAGCGCTCCTCCAGGCCGGCCACGCCCTCTTCGAAGAAGCGCTTGCGCCACTTGCTCACCACCTCCCGGCGGGTGTTCAGCCGGGCGGCGATCTCGTCGTTGTCCAGCCCCCGGGCAGCCAGCAGCACCACCTGGGCCCTAAAGACGTCGCGATACGGCAACGTATATTTCCGAGCTCGCGCCTCCAGGACGGCGCGCTCCTCGTCGGTCAGGTCGAGGACGTATGGGCTCTTCCTGGGCATGGCGGGAACCCTCCTTCGAGGGCCGCGCCACCATACCCTACCTCAAGAACTTACGCGAGTGTAATTATGGAGAGGAGTACTAAGTGGGGAGGAGGGGATTGGCAAGACCACCCTCTGGAAAGCCGTCCTTTCTCAGGCGGAAGAAGCGGGCTACCGGGTGCTGTCGGCCCGGCCCGTCGAGTCGGAGGCCAAGCTTGCCTTTGCCGCACTGGCCGATCTCTTGAGAGACGGGCTCGACGAGGCCCTGCTCGCCCTACCCTCCCCGCAACGAGCGGCTCTGGAAGCCGCTCTCGTGCGAGTCGACCTCGAGGGTTCCCCCGACCCGAAGGCGGTTGCCTTCGGTTTCTACGGCAGCCTCCTGGCCTTGGCTCACTCCGGTCCTTTGATCATCGGCGTAGACGATGTGCAGTGGCTGGATGCGCCCTCAGCGCGAGTTCTCGAATTCGCGCTCCGTCGCCTCGAAGGGGTGCCAGTCGGGGTCGTGCTCGCCTCGCGATCCAACCGACCGGACTCGAGTCACCCGACCCCCTTTGGCTTGGACGAGGGCCCGCTGGAAGAGCGGGTCCATCAGATCCCCATCGCGCCCCTCAGCCTCGACGTGCTTCGACAGATCCTTCGGTCGAGGCTGAACGTTCGATTCCCTCAGTGGGTCTTGGTTCGGATCCATGAGGCATCAGGCGGCAATCCGTTCCTCGCCTTGGAGCTGGCCCGAGCACTCGTTCGAGGAGGGGTTGACCCCGAGCCCGGCCAGGTCTTGCCGATACCGCACCGACTCGCCGAGTTGGTGATCGAGCGACTCGGCGTTCTCTCCGAGCCGGTTCGCCAGCTGCTCTTGCTCGTCTCGACCTCGGCGCAGCCGACGCTGCCTTCGATCTCCCGAGCGCTAGGGGATCCACCCAGCTTCCGAGAGGATGTGGAGGCTGCCGTGCAAGCCGACGTGATCGAAGTCTCACGCGAGCGCGTGCAGTTCGTGAACCCCTTGCTCGGCACCGTGCTCTACTCCGAGTCGTCACCCGAGGAACGCAGGCAAGCCCACCAGATGCTTGGCAACATCGCCTCGGACCCCGAAGTACGGGCCAGACACCTAGCCCTAGCGGCAGACGGACCCGATGAGAGCGTGGCCCAAGCGCTGGAGGACGCCGCGCAGCGGGCCCGGTCCCACGGTGCCCCGGACGCCGCCGCCCAACTGGCCGAACTTGCCCGCGCACTGACGCCGCCAGAACGTGTCGACGCTCACATCCGTCGGACATCGCACGCTGGGCGCTACGCGTTCGAATCGGCGCAGATCGAACGGGCCGAGGAGCTCCTTCAGGAGGCTGTGGCGGCCTCGACGGGACCGGCGCGGGCAGAGGCCTTGCTGTACCTGAGCCGGGTCCGTTATCACCGCCGCGACACATCCTCGGCGTCGGCCCTCGGCGAGGAAGCCCTTCGAGAGGCGAGGCAGGACCCGTCCCTTCAGGCAAGCATCAACCTTGAGCTGGCGGCCGCCGCCGAGTTATCCGGCGATCACCGGGCCGCGACGGCGCGAGCCCGCCGGGCTCTTCGATTGGCGGAGCGTTCCGGAGATCGGACGATCACCGCTGAGTCGCTCGCGGTGTTCGGGTTCTACGAGTTCCTGTCCGGCAAGGGCTTCCCCGCCACCGAGATAGAGCGCGCCAAGTCTCTGCAGGGCCCGGGTCCACCCGTCCGACCGCTGCGGAGCCCCACGTTCTACGAGGCTTGTATGTTGATGTGGTCGGACGATCTCACGAGCGCACGGAGTCGGCTGCGCGAACTCGAGCGTCGGGCGAGGGCCACGGGAGACGAGAGCTCCCTCTCC
>DASWAT010000078.1:0-9909 GCA_036390995.1 Actinomycetota bacterium
TGGACTTCGAGCCAGGCACCATCACGTACGGGGGCGAGCCGATGTGCAGGATCGTGGGTACAAGGCTTGCGCGCCGCGGTGTCACTTTCGGCGGGAAGCGACATCCTCGCCGGTGGCTAGTTCAGCTAGTTCTTCGTAGAACGGCTCGAAGAGGATCACCTCGTCGCCCGGATCGAGGATCCCCAGCATCGAGGCGATCATGGCCTCTGTCGATCCGCACGTGACGCACACCATGGTCTCGGGGTCGACCCTCATGCCGTGCTCGCGCCGGTACTTCTCGGCGATGGCCTCGAGGAAGGCGAACGAGCCCCACGTGATCGGGTACTGGTTGACGTCGTCGGCGATCGCCGCCCGCGCCGCCTCCTTCAGCTCCATCGGCGCGGGGAAGTCGGGGAACCCCTGCGAGAGGTTGATCGCATCGTGCGCCAGCGCGAGGCGGGTCATCTCGCGGATCACCGACTCGGTGAACGACGACGCCTTCCTCGACGGACGGAGCTTCGTCATGGGGCGTGATGATAGCGGCCCGAGGTGAGGAAGAGACCTCAGTCGGCCAGCACGCGCGAGAGCTCCTCGAGGCTCTCGAGGTTGTGCCCGGGGAGGAACACGTCGATCGAGGGGAGCGCGGCGGCCATGCCGCGCGCGAGCGGCTCGTAGCGAGGGCTGCCCTTCAGCGGATTCACCCACACCACGCGGTGGACCAGGCGCCGGAGCCTTGCCATCTGTCCGCGCAGGAGCTCGGCGTCGCCGCGCTCCAGCCCGTCGGAGCAGATCACCGCGATCGATCCTCGGAGCGCGGCCCGCTGGCTCCACTCGTCCAGCAGGTCTTTCAGCGACGCGCCGATGCGCGTCCCACCCTCCCAGTCGGCCACGAGCCGGCCGATCTCGCGGAGCGCGCGATCCGGATCCTTCGTCCGGAGCAGCCGCGTCACCCTCGTGAGCCGCGTTCCGAAGCAGAACACCTCCACGGTGCGGCCAGCCGCCAACGCCGCGAAGGCGAACTGCAGCAGCGCGCGGGCGTATGGCGCCATCGAGCCCGAGATGTCGAGGATCAGCACGAGGGGCCTGGTCCGCCGGCCGCGTTCCTGCCACGCCCGGTGGAACGGCTCGCCCTGGGTGCGGAGCGACCGGCGAAGCGTCCGCTTCAGGTCGAAGGTCCGACCAGTGGCCGCCGGGCGGAGCCGCCGGGTCTGTCGCACCGGGACCACGACGGCGATGCGCCGGATCAACCGCGCCACGCGCTCTTGCTCCTCGTCCGTGAGATCGGCGAACGACTTCTCGCGCAGGACCTCCACGGCGCTGGCCACCAGCCGGACGGCGGCCTCGCCCTCGGGCTCCTCGTCCTCGCCGGCCCCCCGCCACTCGGCCGCGAGCGCCGGGCCTTCCACGGAGGGATCCTGCCGTTCTTCCTCGGTGGGCTCGGGAGCCGCGTCGTCCGCGGGAACGGGAACGGGCAGGTCGAGCGCCATCCGGATGCCCGCGTGGAAGTAGGCATCGAAGGTCTGGTCGAACGTCTCGACGTCCTCGGGACGTGCGACCAGCGCGGCCCGGCCCGCCCAGTACAGATCGTCGCGGTCGAGTGGCGAGAGCGCGGCCACCGCGCGGCAGAACGTGACGATCCGTCCGGTCCCCACGGGCAGTCCCCGGCGGCGGAGCTCCCGCCCGAACCCGGTCAGGCGGCCGAGCGGCTCGGACTCAGGCGTCCCCATCGCCGACCACCTCGGCGATCCGCGACGTGGCCAGCTCCTGGTCCTCGTGGTCCTTCAGGACGGTTCCGAGTGTGGCTCGAGCGGTCTCCTCGTCGAGGCGCTCCACACCGAGGAACGACACCGCGTTGGCCCAGTCGATCGTCTCGGCGACGCCGGGGCGTTTCGCGATGTCGAACGACCGTAGCCGCATCACCGCCGACGCCACGTCTCTGGCCAGGGCGTCGGACACCTCCGGCGCCCGGGCCCGGACGATCTCGATCTCGCGCTCGAGCGCCGGATGGTCGATCCAGTGGTACAGGCAGCGGCGCTTCAGCGCATCGTGGAGCTCGCGCGTCCGGTTCGACGTGACTACCACCACGGGGGGCTCGTCGGCGGCGACCCGCCCGATCTCGGGGATCGTGACCGCGAACTCGGACAGGATCTCCAGGAGGAAGGCCTCGAACTCGTCGTCGGCCCGGTCGAGCTCGTCCACCAGCAGGACGCCCTTGGACCCCGCCCGGATGGCGGCAAGCAGCGGCCGCTCGACCAGGAACTCCGGCCCGAACAGATCCTCCACGTGAGCCTCCGACGTGACGTCCTGCATCGCGCGAACCGCGATGAGCTGGCGGGAGTAGTTCCACTCGTAGAGGGCCTGCGACGCGTCGATGCCCTCGTAGCACTGCAGCCGGATGAGCTGGCGCTCCAAGAGCGCCGCGAGCACCTTCGCCACCTCCGTCTTGCCCACGCCCGCCTCGCCCTCGAGCAGCAGCGGCTTGTCGAGGGACACGGCGAGGTAGATGGCGGTGGCCAGGCCGCGGTCGGCCAAGTAGCGGCTGCCTCGAAGCGCCCCCTGCAGCTCCTCGACCGTCGCGTAGGGAAAGGTGCCCATCGGTTCCAGCGTACCGGGTCGAACCGAACCAGGCGCATGCCCATCCGGTCCGGTGCGCATCTGGGCCGGACGGGCCACACTACGGAGCATGGAGGTTCGCGAGGACGAGGAGCGCGAGGACGAGGAGCGGCTGCTGACCGCACGCCTGCTCGAGGAGGTGGGACGGCGTCCCCGCCTGGCGTGGGTCGAGGAGCGGGAGCTAGCGCGGGCCGTACGCACGGGGCTCGAGGCGGCGGCCCGACTCCGCGTGGACGACGACCCGGACCGCCGGGGCAAGCTCGAGCAGTTGGTCACGCGCGGCACCGAGGCGAAGCACGAGCTGGTCACCGCGCACCTGCCGCTCGTGGTGGCGACGGCCGAGCGCTACGCGTCGTCGGGGATCGCCTTCCTCGATCTGTTCCAGGCCGGCTCGCTCGGCCTGTTCGAAGCGGTCGAGCGGTTCGACTGGTACGGCTCGCACACCTTCGCCCCCGTCGCCGCGTGGTGGATCCGACGGGGTATCTGCCGCGACGTCCGTTCGTGGGCCCCCGGGGCCCAGGCGGAGGACCCGCAGACCGCGGCCGTCGATCGCCTGATGGCGGCGACCGACGCGGAGCGGCTGATCGCAGCCTCGTACGCCCTTCCCCACAGAGAGCGGGAGGTGCTCGTCCGCCGACAGGGGCTTGACGGCGGACCGCCGGAGAGCCTCGCCGAGGTGTCTCGAAGGCTGGGGATCTCCGTGGCCGAGGCGAGGGACGCCGAGGCGAGGGCCGTCGAGGCGCTCGCCCGCACTTCGGCCGGGGGGACGATCTGACGGGTCCGGGCCCCGCCCGGTCTACGAGCCGGACTGGTCGGGTTGACCTCCCGGCATCACCGTGGGGGGGAACGGGATCCGGATCCCCCGCTCGGACAGGCGCCGTGTGATCCGTTCCCGAAGGGCTCGCTCGGCGTCCCACCGCTTCGACGGCCGGGTCTCGGAGACCACCCGCACGACCATCGCGAAGTCGGAGAGGGTCTCCACCCCGAGGATGCGCGGCCCGTCCATGATCCAGTCGGACAGCGTGGCGTCGGCACGGAGCTCGTCGAACAGCTCCTCCAACACCTCGCGGACCCGGTCGACCGGCTCGTCGTAGGCAACCCGCACGTCGACGATGGCCCGCGCCCACCCCCGGGACTTGTTCGAGACGAGCTGGATGTTCCCGTTCGGGATGACGTGGAGGGTGCCGTCGAACGCGCGGAGCGTGGCGATGCGAAGCGTGAGTGACTCCACCTTGCCCGAGACGGCTCCCCCGGTCGTCTGCACCTCCACGACGTCGCCCACCCCGAACTGGTTCTCCAGCAGGATGAAGAAGCCGGACAGGGTGTCGCGGACGATGCTCTGGGCCCCGAAGCCGAGGGCCACCCCGACCACGGCCGAGCTGGCCAGCAGCGGGGCCACGTCCACGTTCAGCTGGCTGAGCACCATGAGCAGCCCCACGACCCAGATGGTCACGACGAACGCGGCCGAGAGCGCGTGCGTGAGCGTTGCCGCCCGCTGCAGGTTCAGCTCCTGCGTGAGGCTCGGCTTGCCCTCGAGCTTCCGTGCGAACCGACGCACGATGAACCGGGAGACGACCGTGAGCAGCAGGGCCGCCACCACGATCGCGATGACCTCGATGCCGTGGTCGTCGAACCACGCGCCGAAGTCGAGGCGCTTCCTCGCCGCCAATGCGGCCACGATCGACAGGGCGCTCACGACCCTCATCTAGTCAGACCGAGGCGCCGCCGTCAAAGACCGCCGCCCCCCGCGTCCACGCGAGGCGTCTCGCCGACCCCGCCGAGGATCCGCTCGCCTCCGGACTAGCGGACCATCGCCTCCTCGAGGGCCCGGCGCACGAGCACCTTCGCCAGCTCCCTGCGGTACTCCGCACTGCCGAAGGGATCGGACGGCGGGCTGGTGCCCTCGTCCGCGCGTTGCGCCGCGGTGGCCGGGTCGGCGCCGCCGGCCAGCGCCTCCTCGACGCCGGCCGCCCTGAGCGGCCGCTCCCCCATGTTCGTGAGCGCCACCGCGGGCCCGCCGCCGTTGCCGGCGAGCGCGGCCACGCCGACCAGCGCCCAGTCCTGCGCCCGTCGGTGGAACTTGATGTAGCTCCATCCTCGGCCGGTGGTCTTCGGCACGCGGATCTCCGCGAGGACCTCGTTCGACGCGAGGTCGGGCTCGAAGAGCCCCTTGAAGAAGTCGGCGGCCTTCACCGTTCGCGACGCCCCATTCGGCCCCCGGACCACGAGGCTCGCGTCGAGCGCCAGAAGCACGGTCGGCATGTCGGACGCCGGGTCTGAGTGCGCGCACGAGCCGCCGATGGTCCCGACGTGCCGAACCTGCGGATCCCCGATGCCGCTCGCCGCGTACGAGACGATCGGGCACAGCTGTTGCAGGGCCTCGCTGTTCGCCACATCGTGGTGCCGAGCGAGCGCGCCGATCGCCACCTCGTCGTCGTCCTGGCGGATGTACGAGAGATCGCCGATCCGCGAGACGTCGACCAGCATCGAGGGCCGGGCCAGGCGGAGCCGCATGAGGGGCAGCAGCGAGTGACCGCCGGCGATGATCTTCGCGTCCTCGTCGGCGGACAGCAGCTCGATCGCGTGGTCGATGCTCTCGGCCCGCGCGTACTCGAAGGGCGCCGGGATCATGCCGCACCTCCCTTCGCTCCCTGGATGGCGCTCCACACGCGCTCGGGCGTTGCCGGCTTCTCGATGTGCGTCACGCCGAGATGGCTCACCGCGTCGATCACGGCGTTCACCACCGCGGGAGGGGCCGCGATCGTGCCGGCTTCGCCGATCCCCTTCACCCCCATCGGGTTCGTCGTGGACGGTGTCTCCCGCCGGTCGAGCTGGAACGAGGGCACCTCCACCGCCGACGGCACGAGGTAGTTCGTCATCGTGCTGGTCATGAGGTTGCCCTCAGCGTCGTAGACGGCCTCCTCGAACAGCGCCTCCGCGATGCCCTGTGTCACCCCCCCGTGGATCTGTCCGTCCACGATCATCGGGTTGATCACCACCCCGCAGTCGTCCACCGCGATGTAGGCGCGCACCTGCGCCTGTCCGGTCTGGATATCGACCTCCACGACGCAGACGTGGGTACCCGCCGGCCACGTGAAGTTCGGAGGGTCGAACACCGCCGTGGCCTCGAGGTTCGGCTCGAACCCTGCCGGGACGCTGTGGGCGTGCCACGCCGAGACGGCCAGGTCGGTGATCGAGCGCACCTTGTCAGGAGCCCCTCGTACGTGGAACGCGCCCTGCTCGAACTCGAGGTCGTCCTCAGCGACCTCCAGCTCGTGCGCCGCGAGCGTCCGGGCCTTCTCCTTGATCTTCTCCAGCGCGTGGAACAGGGCGGCCTGCCCCACCGAGGCGCTCCGGCTGCCGTACGTATCCATCCCGAGGGGCGAGATCGACGTGTCGCCGTGGAGTACCTCGACGTCGTCGGGGGTCACCCCGAGCGTGTCGGCGGCGATCTGGGCCCACGTGGTGACGTGGCCCTGGCCGTGGGGCGAGGTGCCGATCTTCAGCACTACCTTGCCGTCGGGTAGGCACTGCACCGTGCACGCGTCCCACCCGCCGGCCGCATACCGCAGCGCGCCGAGGATGTTCGAGGGCGCGAGGCCACACATCTCGATGTAGCTCGACAGCCCGATCCCGAGCTGCTTCACATCGCGACGCTGCCGCCGGGCGGCCTGCTCGGTGCGAAGCTCGTCGTACCCCGCGAGCTCGAGCGCGCGCTCGAACGTGGCCGGGTAGTCGCCCGAGTCCACGTTCAGGCCCATGACCGACGGCTTCGCCTCGCCGAACGGCGGGACCAGGTTGATCCGGCGGACCTCGGCCGGGTCCTTGCCGAGGTGCCGGGCCAGCGCGTCGACGGCGCGCTCGAGCACGTACGTCGCCTCCGGCCGTCCTGCCCCCCGGTACGCGTCGGTTGGCGTGGCGTTCGTGACGATGCCGGTGAACTCGTACCAGTAGGCCTGGACGTCGTACGGGCCCATGTACACCCACCCGCCGAGCTCGGGGATCCCGGGCGTGAGGAGCTGGTAGTACGCCCCCATGTCGGCGAGCTCCTTCACGCGGAACCCGAGGATCTTGCCCTCCTCGGTGGCCGCGATCTCGACGTCGTGGATCACGCCGCGGCCGTGGATCGTGGCCAGGTAGTTCTCGGACCGCGTCTCGATCCATTTCACCGGCCGCTTCGTCCGGCGCGCCAGCGCCAGGGCGAGGGCCTCCTCGGCGTAGACGTTCAGCTTCGAGCCGAACCCACCGCCCACGTCGGGGGCGACGATCCTGAGCTTCGACTCGGGGATGCCGCAGGTGCCGCCCAGGGTGACCCGGGCGATGTGCGGGATCTGCGTCGCGCTGTAGAGCGTGAACTCGCCCATCGCCGGGTTCAGGTCCGCGAGGCATCCCCGCGGCTCGATGGCATTGGGGATCAACCGAGGTGCCACGTACCGCTCGGTGATCTTCACCGGCGCCATCTCGAAGACGCTCTGGTCGCCACCCCCGCCGTGACTCCAGTGCACGACGACGTTCGTCCCGAGGTCCTCGTGGATCACGACCTCGTCCTTCGCCGCCTCCTCCAGGTCGGTCACCGCGGCGAGTGGCTCCCAGTCCACGTGGACCGCCTCGACGGCATCCTCGGCCTGCCCGCGGGTCTCGGCCAGAACCACGGCCACTCCGTCTCCCTGGAACCTGGCCCGGTCCTTCGTGAGCGGCCAGTGCACGGGGACCTTGATGTCCTCGGTGATCGGCCAGACGAACGGGAGGGGGCCGCCCCACTCGCCCTCGAGGTCGGCGGCCGTGAACACGCCGAGCACGCCGGGCATGGCCTTCGCGCTCGACGTGTCGATGCCCTTGATGCCGGCGTGGGCGAACGGGCTCCGTACCACCGCCATCCACATCATCCCGGGCAACGAAAGGTTGTCGATGTACCGGGCCTGCCCGGTGAGCAGCTCCGGGTCCTCCTTGCGCAGGACCGGCTGCCCCACGAATCGTTCCTTCACCTGCGCCACGGCGGCCTCCTCACGTGGTCGCGCCGCTCATGCGCCCGGCGGCGTCGAGGATCGACTTCACGATGTTGTGGTAGCCGGTGCACCGGCACAGGTTCCCCTCGAGGGCCTCGCGAACCTCCTCCTCGGTGGGACGTGGGTTCTCCTTCAGGTAGCTGGCGGCGGCCATGATCATGCCGGGCGTGCAGTAGCCGCACTGCAGTCCGTGGTTGCGGTGGAACGCCTCCTGGAGCGGGTGGAGCTGTCCGTCGGAAGCCATGCCCTCGATCGTCGTGATGTCTCGGCCATCGGCCTGGAGAGCCAGCATCGTGCACGACTTGACGGACTCGCCGTCGACCAGGACCGTGCACGCCCCGCATGAGGACGTGTCGCAGCCGACGTTGGTGCCGGTGAGGCCGATCGTCTCCCGAAGGAAGTACACGAGGAGCGTGCGCGGCTCCACGTCCGCCTCGCGCCGCTCCCCGTTCACGGTGACCCCGACGTGCATCACAGGCGTCCCCCTTTCCTCGAAACCCTGTGAGAACCGGGATAGTAGTCCGGCGGCCGGAAGGACGCGAGATGAAGCTCAGTTGGAGGGCCAGGCGGGATCCGACGCGGCGCGAGCGGCATCGCCGGTGCAGTCGGCGCCGGTGCCGAACGTGGTCGATCCCTGGTGGTCCAGCCGGACCCAGTAGCACGTGCCCGTGTCGGCCCGGTTCGCCGCCGCCCACACCGAGCCTGAGGTGAACACGCTGATGATGCCGGGGTCGTTCGAGGCCTCGTCGGGATCGATGAACAACAGGTCGGACTCGGTGGTCTTCAGCCGCTGCTTCGTGGCCACCGCGAGGGTTCCCTCCTGCGTCTGGATCCGCACGGCGGCGTCCACGGCGCGCCGGAGGTTCTGCCGGGCGGTCACCTCCGAGGCGCGCTCGGCGATGGGGCGGTTCAGGAGGATCAGCGTGAGCAGCAGGACGCAGGCCAGGCCGATGGGGATCGTGACCGTCCAGAAGCCGCGGTTGGATCCCCTCGAGGGCGTCACGACGTGGGCCGGCGCGGACATGACTCGCAACAGGATACGAGATCCGACATGTCTCCCGTTACGTGTCCCCTATCTGGGGTACAGATGGGGGTAGCCCGGAGTACGTCGAGAGGCGTTGGCTCAGGGCTCATCGATCCACCCAGGGGAAGGGGTGCGGCGCCGGGAGCCGAGGATGGATACCCTGAAGGTGGGGGTCATCGAGGAGGACGAGATCCTCCTCAGGGGGCTCATCGCGACGCTCGATCTGGACACCTCGCTCGAGGTCGTCCCTGTCTCGTCGCGCAGGATGCCCCACGGGTTGGATGTCGCCGTGGTCTCGGCCGCCGCCCTGCGCCGGGTTCGGCTGGCTTGCCCGACGGTGGTCCTTTCCGAAGATCATCGCCAACCCGTCCCCAACGGTAATAACGTCATCGGGATCCTTCCTCGGGAGGGACTCACGGCCGAGAAGCTCCTGCTGGCCGTGCGGGCAGCGGCCGTCGGCCTCCGGGTCGAGGCGGAGGGGGGGCCGGAGAATCGCTCCCCGCACTCGACGCCCGCCGCCTGGAGGTGCTGCGCGCGCTGGCCGAAGGGGCCAGCACGAGGATCATCGCGGACCGGCTCCGATACTCAGAACGCACGGTCAAGACGCTGGTTCACGACATCCAACAACGGCTGGGAGCCCAGAACCGAGCGCAGGCGGTCGCCGAGGCGATCCGCCGCGGAATGATCTGAAGAGGCTCGCCCAAAGGGGAAACAGGACGACCCCGGGGCGTGCGAAGAAGGCGGCCAGATGGGCAATCCGAAACGTCCGTCCCGGCCCGTCGTCGGCACTTCTGCCGGTTCCCGAACCGACGCGGACCGTGATGCCATGGGGTGCACGATCCCGCCGGATGATCCCAACGACGAGGGTGGGAGGTGAGTGCGAGCGACGGGGACGTGCTCGTCGATCCCCGCGTGGCGGGGCCCATCGATATCCGAGGAGGTGTTACCTCATGCGGCGACTTCTCATGGTGCTCGTCGGCACCCTGCTGGCGCTGATGCTCCCGGCACAGGTAGCGCTGGCGGACAGCCCGCACTTCCTGTTTGCGAACTCGAGCATCAGCTCGAGCACCGGCGCGCTGAGCGTGTCGTTCAAGGAGGTCGGGCTCGGGAACACCGCGACCACCGAGCAGGTCACGCTCCATGTGGATCTAGCCACCGCCGAGTACCAGTGCTGGAACAACGGCGGCAAGCACCCGAAGGCGGGGAACAAGGAGACCGTTTCCACCTCGCTCACGACCCCGGAGACGTTCCCCGTCACGAACGGGCAGACCACCGGAACGATCTCGG
>DASWAT010000079.1:0-14346 GCA_036390995.1 Actinomycetota bacterium
CGCGAACCTTCACTCAGGAGTCGAGGCGCGGGAAGAGGGACTCCCCCTTGGTGGTCCGGGTTCCAGGCTGCAGCCTTCCCCACTCGGCGGCCTCGGGGAGGCGCTGGTTCCCCAACGGGTCACCGATCCCGAGTTGTCCCCACAGGCGCTCGGCGGCGGCCGGCATGATCGGCCGGATGAGGACCGCGAGGATGCGAAGCGTCTCGGCGGCCGCGTAGAGGATCCCGGCGAGCTCGTCCCCTCGCCCCTCTTCCTTCGCCACCTTCCAGGGCTCGCGCTCGACGAGGTACTGATTGGCCCGGGCCACCACGTCCCACACCGCCCCCAGGGCGGGAGAGAGGGCGACTTCCCGCATCAGCGAGTCGTACCGCCCGACGGCATCGGCGATCACCTCCGGCAGATCCCCCTCGGGGCCGACGCCCCCCGGCTCGGGGACCCGCCCCTCGAAGTAGGAGCCGAGCATGGCCAGGACCCGGCTGGCCAGGTTCCCCAGCCCGTTCGCGAGGTCGGCGTTGTGGCGCTCGACCATCGACTCCCACGAGAAGTTGCCGTCCTGCCCGAACTGGATCTCGCGCATGAAGTAGTAGCGGTACGAGTCCACCCCGAAATGGTCGATCAGCTCGAAGGGGTGGACGCCGGTGCCCCGGCTCTTCGACATCTTCTCGCCGCTCACCGTCACGAACCCGTGGGCGAAGACCGTCCTTGGGACCTCGAGGCCGGCTGCCATCAGCATGGCCGGCCAGATGACAGCGTGGAACCGGGTGATGTCCTTGCCCACGATGTGGAGGTCGCATGGCCACACCTCGCCGAACGGGGACCCCTCGACCCCGAAGCCGGGGGCCGTGATGTAGTTGAGGAGGGCGTCGACCCAGACGTAGATCACGTGATCAGGGTCCCACGGAACCGGGATCCCCCAGGTCGAGCCGCTCCGTGAGATCGACAGGTCCTGTAGCCCTCGCCGCACGAACGCCACGACCTCGTTCCGGCGGACCTCCGGGCGGACGAAAGCGGGGTGCTGCTCGTACAGCTCGAGCAATCGCCCCTGATACTGGGAGAGGCGGAAGAAGTAGTTCTCCTCCTTCAGGAACTCGACGGGCCGAAGATGGATCGGGCACTTCCCGTCGACGAGCTCGGACTCGCTCTTGAACTCCTCGCAGGACACGCAATAGGGACCCTCGTAGGTGCCGAGGTAGACCTCCCCCCGGTCGAATAGTCGTTGGACGAACGTCTGGACCCGCTCGGCGTGACGCGGCTCGGAGGTCCGGATGAAGTCGTCGTTCGAGATGGACAGACCCTTCCAGACGTCCAGCCACTTCGGGACCATCCGGTCCGTCCACTCCTGGGGCGTGATGCCGAGCTCTGCCGCGGACCGGGCGACGTTGATGCTGTGCTCGTCCGTCCCCGTCAGGAAGAACACGCGGTCACCGCACAGCCGCCGGTAGCGGGCGACGAAGTCGCAGCCGATGATCTCGTACGCCGTCCCGACGTGAGGCTCGGCGTTCACGTACGGGATTGCAGAGGTGAGGTAGAAGACGTCCCGGCCCATGGTCGGCCCATTCTACGGGCCCGTTCGCCGATCCCTGGGCCGGACGGCCGTGGCGCGAATGCCACCAACTAGTCTGGGCCAGACTAGCAGCGGCGGTCAGGCCGCCGGAGGAACGACCTCCGGGAGGCAGCCTGCCTGGCGGCCGACGAGCGCCAGGCCCGCCCGATCGCCCGGACCCCAGTCGGTCACGGTCCTCGGCTGCGTGAGCCCCGAGCTCATGATCTCGTTCGGGTCCTCCACGTGGTCGAGGCCGACCACGTGTCCCAGCTCGTGCATCACGACGATCCCCCAGCTGGTCGGCGTGGCGAACCCGTCGGGGGGCGTCGGCACGATGCCCGCGTTCAAGACGATGAGCCCGCTCACGTATCGGCCGGTCTGCGCGACGTCGGGCTCGCCCGGGAACGGCCCCCCGGCTCCCGATGCGGCCGGGTCGTAGCCGAGCGCCTGGAACTCGGCGCCCGACGCCCACGCGATCAGGACCGGCGCCCATGCCGGCCCCTGCCCTCCCTGGACCACGTAGCCGGCTGCCCGACGCTGCTCCGGGCTCTCGCCCGTGGTGCCGGCGAACCGGAACTCCATCCCGGCGGCAAGCGACATCCGGCGCGCCGCCTCCTGGACGTCCGCGAGTGCTCCGGCCGGGGCGTTGGCCGTGTTCACCACGTAGGGGATCGGCGCGCACGGGTTCCACCGGTACGGGGAACCATCGGGCGCCGTGGCTAGGAAGGCGTAGCCGGTCCCCACCGACGAAGGGGTCGGCGTCGCCGTGGGTGCCCCGGTCGGGATGACTACGGGCGCCGTTCCCGTCGGCACCGCCGTCGGCGCGAATGGCGCCTGCCCGTCGGAGGGCGAACGCGACGTCCACCAGAAGGCGAGGGACGCGGCCAGCACCACGAACGACCCGAGCATCAGGAGCATGGGCCACCGCGGTTCCGCCTTGGCCGGCACCGCCTCGAGGGGCGATGTGGGTTCGCCGCCCTCCGGGGGAGGCGGCTTCGGCGCGGCGACGACCGGCGGGAGCCACGTCTCTGCTGCGGGCTCCTCGGGGCTCGGCGCCTGCCAGACGGGCTCCTCGGGGCCGGGGTCGGGCGGCTGCGGACCTGGCTCAGGACGGTTCGTCGGGTCCATCCCGGCCATCATCCACCAGCCGCCGGTAGATCGGGTTCGCCGAACCGCCGCGTTCGCGCGCCACCGCCCCGGCGGCCTCTCGCTTCCGCATCCCCGCTCGCACGAGGACACGAGCCTCCTCCACCAGCCGGTCGAGGTCCGGCAGGGTCCCGGCATCTCGCCGGAGGCCCTCGATCACGATCACCACCTCTCCCTTGAGCTCACGATCGGCCAGCGAGGCGAGCACCGTCGACGCGGTCCCGCGGAGGACCTCCTCGAAACGCTTCGTGAGCTCGCGAGCCACCGCCACCCGCCGGTCCCCGAGCTCGTCGATCACCTCGCGGAGGAGCGCCGCGACCCGTCGGGGCGACTCGAACAGCACGATCGTGTGCGCCAGTGGCGCGAGCTCCCGCAGCCGCGCCCGCCGATCGCTCGCACGGCGGGGCAGGAACCCCTCGAAGGCGTACCGGTCGGTCGGCAGGCCGGAGATCACGAGCGCGGAGATCGCGGCCGAGGGGCCGGGCACGACGCGGACCTCGATCCGCTCCTCGACGCACGCGCGAACCAGCCGGTAGCCGGGATCCGACAGGCCGGGCATCCCCGCATCCGAGACCACGGCCACGTCCTTCCCCTGCCGCAGGGCGTCGAGCAGCTGCTCCGAGCGCCGGTCCTCGTTGCCCTCGAAGAAGGAGACCAGCCGGGCCTCGATGCCGAAGTGCGCCAGCAACCGGCCGGTCCGCCGGGTGTCCTCGGCTGCGACGAGGTCGACGGCCGCGAGGGTCTCCCGGGCCCGCTCGGATATGTCCCCGAGGTTCCCGATCGGCGTGCCGACCAGATGAAGGATCCCGCTCATACGAGGATGGTCGCATGCCGGGAGGGCGCCGGTAGAGTTGGAGACCATGGCCGGCTCGCCCCCGCACAAGGATTACTCGGGCACCCCACTTCAGAAGAAGCTCGGCATCGGCGAGGGCTCCCGGGTGGTGGTCGCAGGCGGGCCCGACGGGTTCGACCTGGGAGCGCTTCCTCGGGGCGCCTCGATGCTCCGGCGGGCCGCCCGGCCGACGGACGTTGCCCTCCTGTTCGTGACCCGGCGATCGGAGCTGCAGCGGCGGTTCGGCCCGCTCGCACGGGCGCTCGATCCGGCCGGACGGCTGTGGGTGGCGTGGCCGAAGAAGGCCGCGGACGTGGACACGGACCTGTCCTTCGAGGTCGTCCAGCGGGTCGGGCTGGACGCCGGGCTCGTGGACAACAAGTCGGCTTCTATCGACGACACGTTCCAGGGTCTGCAGTTCGTGTATCGCCTGGCGGATCGTCCGAAGCGATGACCGACGCGGCAGCCGTCGCCGACGCCGACGCCGGACAGGCCCTCCCGGGCGTGCTCGCGACGATGCGACGGCTGCTGAACCGACCGGTGGTCGCGATCCTGGCCGTGGGGCTGATCGCCGGGGCACTCCGCTTCGCCCACCTCGGGTACCCGAAGGACCGGATCTTCGACGAGCTCTACTACTCGAAGTCGGCCTGCATCTACCTGGGCTACTCGAACCGGCGGTGCGACATCACCACGCCCGACGAGAAGTACTGGCGGACCGACAAGAACGACACCGGCGCGTGGGTCCACCCGCCGCTCGGCAAGTGGGCGATCGCGCTCGGGGAGCTCGCGTTCGGCACGGAGTCCTTCGGGTGGCGCGTGTCGGCGGCCGTGTTCGGCACCGCGACCGTGATGGTGCTGGCGGGCATCGTGCAGCTCCTGTTCGGGAGCCCCATCTGGACGTTCGCCGGCGGGCTGCTCCTTGCCACCGAGAGCCTCGAGTTCGTGCAGTCGCGCGTGGCCATGCTCGACATCTTCGTCACGTTCTGGATCGCGTTGGGATCTTTGCTGCTGCTGCTGGACCGTCGGTGGATCGAGCGGCGAACCCCGCCGCCGGCCGGGACGGATCCCGATGCCACGGCCGGGACGGATCCGGGGGCCGGCGCGCCGGCGGGAGCCTCCGTCACCGGATCCCCGGCGACCGAGGCGAGGTCCACGCGTCGCGTGCCCTCCCCGTTCTTCCGGCCGTGGCGGATCGCCTCGGGGGTGGCGTTCGGGGCGGCCTTCGCCACGAAGTGGTCGGGCATCACCGGCGTCGCCGGCGCCCTCGCGCTCTCGTTCCTGTGGGAGGTGGTGCGCCGCCATCGCGCCGGCGTCCGGCATCCGCTCTGGAACGCGCTCCAGTGGGAGAGCTTCCCGCTGGTGGTGTTCTTCCTCGCGGTGCCCGCCGTCGTGTACGTGGCCTCCTACCTCGGGTGGTTCCTCCACTTCGGGTTCCACTGGAGAGATTGGATGCGGCTGCAGGGGGACATGGCGAGCTACCACGAGCACCTGAAGTCGGTGAACGCCGAGGGCAAGCCGATCCATCCCTACCTCGCGCAAGCCTGGAAATGGATCCTGCTGTGGCGGCCGGTCCTGTACTTCGCGCGGTACGGGGAGGACGTCCGGCACGTGATCTACGCGAACGGGAACCCGGCGATCTTCTGGGGCAGCATCCTGGCCGTCCCCTACGCGGCCTTCGCTTGGGGACGCAAACGCGACTGGCGCGCCGGCTTCGCGGTACTCACGGTCGCGGCACTGTACCTGCCGTGGTTCCTCGTCTCGCGCCCGCAGTTCTTCTTCTACGCCACGCCGATCACGCCCTTCTTCGTCCTCGCATGCGTGTACGGCCTGAGGGACATGGCCGACGCCCACATCGCCGGATCGCGGTCGCGTCCGTGGCTCCCGGTGGCGGTGGGGCTGGTGGTGCTCTCGGTGATCCTGTTCGTCTGGTTCTGGCCGGTCCTCACCGGTGGGCCGGTCTCGAACAGCGCGTTCCGTCTCCGCGCCTGGTTCCCTTCCTGGGTCTGAGCGCCCGGGGGTGTGGCCCGGGGTGTGGCCCGGGAGGCCCGGGCGGACACGGGGTGCCCCAGGGTCATCCAGCCCAAGCTCGTCCGACCGATGGCACGGCTAGGATGCGGTGCGATGCACCGGCGGGAACACACGTTCATCCCGATGAGCGACGGCGTGCGGCTGCACGCCACGCTGTACCTGCCCGATGACGACCCCCCGTGGCCGGCGCTCCTGGAGGCGCTCCCCTACCGCAAGGACGACGTCACCGCCTCGTACCGCCCCGAGTACGAGCGCTTCGCCGGGCACGGGTACGCGGTGTGCCGCGTCGACGTCCGCGGCACCGGCACCTCGGAGGGCGTGGCCGAGGACGAGTACCCACCGATCGAGCAGCGCGACATGAACGAGGTGATCGCGTGGCTCGCGTCGCGGGAGCGGTGCAGCGGCAACGTCGGCATGTACGGCACGTCGTACTCGGGCTTCAACTCGGTGCAGGTGGCCATGACGCGGCCGCCGGCGCTGAAGGCGATCGTGTCGATCTTCGCCACCGACGACCGGTACACCTACGACGACGTCCATTACTACGGGGGCGCGTTGAAGGCGCTGGACCTCGTGGACTACCCCGCGTACATGGTGGCGATGAACGCCTTGCCCCCCGTGCCTTCGCTCTACGGGGAGGCGTGGCGAGAGGAGTGGGAGCGACGCGTCCTGGCGAACGAGCCGTGGGTGCTCCGCTGGCTCGAGGAGCAGGACTGGGGGCCGTACTGGCGGCACGGATCGCTCCGCACCGACTACGGCTCGATCCAAGCGGCCACCATGATCGTGGCGGGATGGGCCGACGGCTACTGGAAGAACGCGCTCCGGGTGATGGAAGCGCTCCGCTGCCCGAAGCGCCTCCTCCAGGGCCCGTGGGCGCACGCCTCGACCGAGACCTCTTTGCCCGGTCCGAACGTCGACCTGTTCCCGGAGATGCTCCGGTGGTGGGACCGCTGGCTGAAGGATGAGGAGAACGGGATCGAACGGGAGCCGCCGATCGTGTGGTTCGCCCGGCGTTCCACGGAACCCGAGCCGGACCTGTCGGAGATGCGTGGCGAGTGGCGGTTCGAGCCCGGCTGGCCGCTCGAGCGGAGCCGGGAGCATGAGCTGCCGCTGGCCGGCGCCGCCACCCCGGGGCGGATCGGTCCCGGCCCGGACGACTTGGAGGTCCGCGGCGACGTGGGCTGGACGGCGTGGATCTCGTGCGCCGGCCACCTTCCCTACGGTCAGCCGGCAGACCAGCGACCCGACGAGGCCTTCTCGCTCGTGTACGACTGGCCGCCCCTCGAGGACGAGGTCGAGCTGTTCGGCCACGTGCGCCTGGACGTGACGGTGACCTCCTCCGCCCCGGTCGCCTACCTGTCGGCGAAGCTCTGCGATGTGTTCCCCGACGGGACGTCCGCGCTCGTGACGCGGGGCTTCCTGAACCTCACGCACCGGGACTCGCACGAGCAGCCGGAGCCCCTCGAGCCCGGACGGCCGTACCGCGTCGCGGTGGAATGCCTCCTGACGTCGTGGGTGTTCGAGGCCGGCCACCGCATACGGCTCGACCTCGCCGGGACCGACTGGCCGAACGTGTGGACCCCGCCCGAGCCGGTCGTCCTGTCGATCGATCGGGCGGGGTCGCGGCTGATCCTGCCCACGCTCGACGGACCCTCCCCCGTGGCCGGGCGCCCGGTCCTTCCGCCCTCCACCCGGAAGCAGGAGCGGCTCGAGTCCGCGAAGGGCCACCCCATGGAGGGCGTCACGTGGCGGATCGAGCGCGACGTCCTCGGCCGGCGCACCCGGGCGGTCGTGGGGAGCGGTGGGTGGACCGATACCGAGGGCGAGCAACCGCGGATGCACGAGGACTACGGCGGCTTCGTCGAGGTCTCCACCGTGGATCCCGGAGACGCCCGCGCGGAGTCCCGGACGGCGTTCGTGCTGGAGTGGCCGGAGGCCACGATCGAGACCGAGGCCCGCCAGGTCGTCCGATCCGACGCCGGGGCGTACCACCTCGCCCTCGAGCTCGACGTGCGCGAGAACGGGGAGACCCGGTGGTCGCGCCGGTGGGAACGCCGGGTCCCCCGCAGGCTCCAGTAGCGGACGCCCGCGCGGCGGCCGACGCTACGCCGGATCGACGTACATCGGCGCGAGCAGCATCAGCGAGAGCGGCGGCACCGTCCCGGCGTCGTAGCCGGGGAACAGCCGCAGCAGCTCGAGCTCGGTGGCACGCCGGGCGTCTGGATCGGCCACGGCCGCCCTGGCCAGATCGACGTCGAGATCGCGAGCCCCGGGGATCACCATGATCGCTGGACCGGCGCCGGTCATCACGACCTCGGTGCGGACGATGGCCTCGTCGGGGACGTCGACCGGCCGGGCACGGCCGTCGTCCGCGACGCGGTGCGGGATCACCGTGAGCACCACGCCGCGACCCTGCAGGTATCCCGTCGGGCTTGCGCTGCGACGACGCCTCTCTACGAGAAGCCCGGGAGGTGGCTGCGGAAGAGCAGGTATCCGGCTCCAGCGCCCAGATCCAGGAGGAGGTGCGCCACCACGAGAGGCCACGCTCGTCGGGTCCTCACGAACACGAACCCGAACAGGAGGCCCATGGCGAAGTTCCCGGCGAAACCGCCCCACCCCTGGTACAGGTGATACGTCCCGCGCAGGAGTGCGCTCGCGCCGATCGCGGCCACCGGCGTCAGCCGGAGCTGCTGGAGCCGGGTGATCAGGTACCCGGCCACGATGACCTCCTCCACCATCGCGGCCTGGATCGCGCTCATGAAGAGCACGGGCACCGTCCACCAATGACCCGGCGGGACCGGCACGACGAATCGGTTCACACCGAGGGCCACCGCGCCCAGGTACACGCCGATCCCCGCCGCGCTGACCACGACGAACAGCGCGGCACCCCGAGCCACGTCCTCCCGGAGTCGGTCGGTCGCCAGACCGATCGCGGCCGTCCCCTCGCCGTTCCTACGCACCAGGTACACCACCAACCAGACCGGGGCGAGCCCGAACACGAAGTTCGCGAGCTGGGTCGGGAACGGCACCGCCGGTACCACGGCGACCGTGATGCCCTTCACAGGGGCGGAGGTAAGGCTGATGATCGCGTAGACGGCGCTCGCGAGCAGCGACAGCGAGAGGACGACCAGGACTTCCTCTCGCATCGCCCGATGCGGAAGCACGGGCTCCGGAAGATGGCTGCCAACGTCCAGACGCATGGAGGAACTGTACGGCCGTCGGCGATACTGGTCCCGGAGCGGGCACCATGGCCCACCCTGGAGGCGAGCGGATGCCCACAGGCGACGACGGGTTCGAGGAGCTCGCGGGACCGAACGAACGGGGCCCGGATCCCGAGACGAGCGGCGACCTCGCGAGTGAGATCGCCCGGGCGATGGGCGCGCCGCGGGACCGCGTGGCCGTCCGGCCCGAGGACGAGGAGATGGCGTGGCTCGAGCTCGACGGCCTACGGCTCTCCTGGTTCAACCTTCGGACGGCCTCTCGGATGAGCGCCGACCGACGGTCCCGGCTCGTGGAGGCGTTCGCGGAACTGGCCCGCCGCATCGACCGCCTCCGGCCGATGATGGAGCCCTTGGAGGTCGGGCGCCGCTACCGCGTGGAGTACCGCAACCAGCAGCTCCGCCGGAACATGCGGGTGAAGGGCGTGCTTCGCGGCGTCACCGAGTTCCGCCCCGCGAAGGGCGTGAACGGCGCCGGGTGGGTGCTGACGCTGGAGACGAAGCCCGCGATCGGGACGCCGGCGACCTTCCGGCTGGAGACCACCACGCTCGTGGACATCCGGCCGGCCTGAGCCGTCGGGCTAGACTCGCCTCCACTCGGATCCAGGGAGGTGCCGTTCCTTGGCCAGGGAAACCGCGGATCTCGTCATCGTGGGGGCCGGCACCGTCGGCGGGTGGGCCTCGTACTTCGCGGCGACGAGCGGCGCGAAGGAGGTGGTCGTGCTGGAGCGCGGGCTCGCCGGTCAAGGCGCCAGCAGCCGGGCGGCCGGCGTGGTCCGGGCACAGGGCGGTACGCCCGAGACGGTGGCCCTCGGTCGCTGGTCGATCGACTTCTACCGGCGGCAACCGGAGCTTCTGGGAACCGACTCGGGATTCCGCGAGCTCGGCTACCTGATCCTGGCGGTGACGAGGGAGGACGAGCGGGACGGACGCGATCGCGTTGCCATGCAGCAGGCAGCCGGTCTCGACGTGCGGTGGGCGTCGGCCGAGGAGGCGGTGGCGCTGAACCCGACGCTTGCGCCCCACGGGCACCGAGGCGGCAGCTACGCGTCCGCCGATGGGTGCATCGACCCACCGAGGAACGTGCGCGCGTACTCCCTGGCCATGCAGCGGGCGAAGGTGGGGCTGCGCGAAGGCACGCCCTTCGTAGGGCTGCGAACGAGGAAGGCCCGCGGGGGAACGCTCCGCGTGACCGGAGTACAGACGCCCCGCGGCGCGATCGCTACCGAGCGGGTCATCCTCACCGGCGGGCCGACGCTGCGGGAGGTGGGCAAGCTCGTCGGTGTTCGGATCCCGGCGGGTGGTGCTCGGCACCAGGTCGCGGTGAGCGAGGGGCATCCGGCCTTCGAGGTGGAGCGCCTACCGATGGTCTTCGACCTCGGCGCGGGGCTGTACTGGCGCCTGGAGGAGGGCGGACTCCTGTGGGGCATGAGCAACCCGAACGAACGCCCCGGGCCGGCGGTCGAGATCGACTGGCCGTACCTGCGGAAGATGGAGCGCCGGTTGAACCGACTGGTCCCCGTGACCAAGGACCTCGGCATCCGCAGGGTCTGGGCCGCGACGATCGACTACACCCCGGACCACCTCCCGATCCTGGGGCCCGCCCTCCTCCAGGACGGCGCAGCGATCGAAGGGACCACGGTGGCCTCGCCGGGCGGCCACGGCATGATGTGGGGGCCGGCGGTGGCTCGGATCGCCGCGGACCTTGCGCTGCAGGGTGTGACGGAGGTGACCGACGTCTCGGACTTCGGCCTCCACCGCTTCGACGAGCAGGGCCGTTCGCGGTTCTACGACCCGGTCGCACTCCCCTTTCCGGACAGCTTCGACGAGGACTGACCTCCTCCTCCGACGTCAGCTCGGATGTCGCGACGAGGCGGACGTCCACGGGTTACGCGAGCACGACGTCGACCAGGATCAGCTCGCTGTCGGCCGACGCCTCGATCTGGATCGTCGGCTCGTCGGCGATCTGGGCGGCGTCCCCGGTCGTCATCCGATCGCCGTTGACGGACAGGTTTCCCTCGATCATGTAGAGGTACACGCCTCGGCCATCGCGGAGCTCGTGCTCGACACGTCGGCCGGCCGAAAGGTGCGAGACGAACACGTGCGCGTCCTGATGCACGAGCACCGCATCGCGGTCGTCGCCGGAGATCACCTTGAGCAGCCGGTCGGTCCGATCCTCCTTCGTGAACACCTTCTGCTCGACGCCGGGCGGAAGGCCGAGCTCCGCCGGCAGGATCCACAGCTGGAGGAACCGCAGGGGCTCGGTGTCCGAGCCGTTCTGCTCCGAGTGCCAGGCGCCCGAACCCAGGGTCATCCGCTGCACGGACCCGGGGGGCAGCATGCCGGGCGGACCACCGACGTCGTCCTGGTGGCGGAAGGTGCCCTCGACGACGTACGTCAGCCCCTCGATGTCCCGATGGGGGTGGAGGGGCCAGACCGCACCGGGGATCAGGCGATCGTCGTTGAACACGCGGAGCGGTCCGAACCCCACCCGGGCGGGGTCCCGGTACTCGTCGAACGAGAAGTGCCAGCGGGCACGGAACCAGCCGCCCTCCTTCTCGTAGATCTCGGCGTCGCGACGGATCTCGATCATGCGCACGCTCCGCGTCACCGCTGCGGCGGATCCGCAGGGCAGGGAACCGTCGCCGCCTGCGCGACTACAGTTGGAGGACCGGGCACGTCAGGGTGCGGGTGACGCCCTCGACCGATTGGATCGGCATGACGATGGCCTTCGCCAACTCGTCCAGGTCCGCCGCCTCGCCGCGGGCGATCACGTCGTAGGGGCCCGTCACCCCGTCGACCTGCACGATCCCCTTGATCTTGTCGATCTCCCTCGTGACGTGGGTGGCCTTGCCGACCTCGGTCTGGATGAGGATGTACGCGCTGACCACGATGACCCCCTCGTTCGGACGGCTCGCCCGTATCGTACGCGATGCGGTGCAGGCTCGCGCGGGGCCTCTTGGGCCACGGGTACACTGCGCCCATGCGTCGGATCGTCATCATCGGGGCGGGCAGCGTGGAGTTCACCCGCAACGTGGTGGCGGACCTCTGCTCCTACCGTGAGCTGCACGGCGAGCTCGCGATCGCGCTCCACGACATCGACGAGGAGCGGCTGGCGTACTCGGAGCGCGCGGCCGTCTCGATCGTTCGCCGAACCGGCGCGGGGTATCCGGTCGAGGCCCACGCCGACCGCCGAGCCGCGCTCGACGGCGCCGGCTACGCGATCAACGAGATCCAGGTCGGCGGGTACCGCGCCACGATCACCGACTTCGAGATCCCGAGGAAGTACGGGCTCCGCCAGACGATCGCGGACACGATCGGGATCGGCGGCATCTTCCGTGGGCTGCGGACCATCCCGGTGATGGTGGGGATCGGCGACGACATGCACGAGCTCTGCCCGGACGCCCTCCTCCTCAACTACGCGAACCCCATGGCCATGCTCCCATGGGCGGTCTACGCGGGGACCCCTTTCCACAACGTGATCGGCGTGTGCCACTCGGTTCGCGACACGCACCGCTTCCTTGCACGGACGGTTGGCGTGCCGGAGGAGGACGTCGCGTTCCGCACGGCGGGGTTCAACCACCAGTGCTTCGTCCTGGAGTTCCGCCACCGCCGCACCGGTGAGGACCTGTACCCGAGGCTGCGGCAGATCGTCGAGGCCGACCCCGGGGGCCTCGGCCGCCGGGTGCGCGTGGAGATCTTCAAGCGCTTCGGCTACTTCCCCACCGAATCCAGCGAGCACTCCAGCGAGTACGTCCCCTGGTTCCTCCACCACGACGACCAGGTGGAGCGGTTCCGTTGCGAGATCGACGAGTACATCCGCAGGAGCGACGAGAACCTCGAGGACTGGGAGCGGACGAAGGCCGCGCTCGACGCCGATGAGGAGCTCGACACCCAGCCCACCTCCGAGCTGGCCTCCGAGATCGTCCACTCGCTCGAGACGGGAACCGTCCGCGAGGTCTACGCGAACGTCCGCAACGGCGGCCTCATCGACGGACTGCCCGAGGATGCGTGCGTGGAGGTACCCACGCTGGTCGACAAGAACGCGGTCCAGCCCACACGGATCGGTGCCCTTCCGCCGCAGTGCCTCGCGCTCAACCGGACGTTCCTGAACGTGGTCGAGCTCACCGTCCGCGCGGCCTTGGAGGAACGGCGGGACCTCGTCTACGCGGCGGCCATGCTCGACCCGAACACCGGGGCCACACTCACCACGCAGCAGATCGTCTCGATGTGCGACGAGCTCATCGATGCCCACGGCGACCTCATGCCGCGGGGGATCCGGCGGAGCTGAGCACCTACACCTCTGAGGGCGGCAGACCCACGCCGCTCCCGAACGGCGGCGCACCCACAGCCTCGCCCTCCACGGGAGCCGGCCGACGGAACTGCGATGTGTTCAGCGCCGCCATCGACAACGCCCCGGCCCCGAGCGCGAACACGCACGCACCCACGTAGAGCACCTCCGGCCCAAGCCGCTGGAAGACGACCCCGCCGATCGCGCCGCCCAGGATCGGGGACACGCCGAACCCGACCGTCGAGGCGATCGATTGGCCGGTCGAGTGCAGCCGCGGCGGGACCAGACGGCCCACGATCACCACGGTGCTGGTGAACAGCAGCGCGAACCCGGCGCCCTCGAACACCGTGAGCATCGACACGATCGTCGGGTTCGAGATCAGGCCCCACAGGAGGAACCCGGTCCCGTAGACGACGCACCCCGCCACGAACACCAGCCGCAGCCCCACGCGCGCCGCCAACCGTGAGGAAAGGCGCATCGTCGGCACCTCCATCAGGCCGCCGAGCGCCGTGCCGAAGCCGATGAGCCGGGGACCTCCCCCTTCGGCCAGGATCTTCAGCGAGATGAAGTTCCAGGCCGCGGAGAAGGCCACCCACACCAGCATGCTGGCGGCGAGGAACGCCCAGAACCGCGGCGCCTCGCGGAACACCGCACCGACGGAGCCCAGCCGGCCGTGCGCCTCCTCCCCGGCCTGCGGCCGGTCCCGGGCTACCGAGAAGCTCCAGCCGAGCAGCGCCAGGCTGGCGGCCGCGTAGGCCGTCAGCATCCACTGGATGCCGGTGGCCTGCAGAACGAAGCCGAGCGCGAGACAGGCGGCCGCGTAGCTCAGGCTCTCCCACGCGCGGATCCGCCCGTAGTCGGTCATGCGCTCTTCACCGAGGT
This sequence comes from Actinomycetota bacterium, assembly GCA_036390995.1. GTDB lineage: Bacteria > Actinomycetota > UBA4738 > UBA4738 > HRBIN12 > DASQQQ01. The sequence continues at coordinate 13,938 of DASWAT010000079.1, forward strand.
GCGCGAGCGCCAGCGCGTCGATGTTCGGCCCGACCGTGCTGCTGGTGGCGGCGAGCAACATCGTGGTGATCACCACGGCCGCCAGCCCGTCGCCCCACCAGAAGAGTATGAGCGCCGCAACCGTCGCGCCGGCCGCGGCCAGCTGGAGCACCGAGCGACGACCGATCTTCGTGTCGGCGACGTGGCCCCACACGGGGTTCGTCAGCACGCGGGCCAGCGCCATCGCCGCAATCACGAGCCCGATCTCGCTCTCGGAGAGGCCTCGCTCCTCCAGGAACGGGGCGAAGAACGGGAAGAAGGATGCGATCACCAGGCCGAACAGGACGAACAGCACCTGGATCGCGACGGCGGGCCGGATGCGAGCGGGCACGGGAGGGGCTTCGTGGATCAGACGACCGTCACTTCCAGA
>DASWAT010000080.1:0-6251 GCA_036390995.1 Actinomycetota bacterium
TGGACAACCGTCACGAGCTGACGATGGACGAGAGCGGCGCCCGGCGCCTCGACCCGCCGGCCGCGCAGCGCCTGAACGAGATCGCGGCTCCGGCGCTGGTGCTGCCGGCAGATCACGACCCCCCGGACGCTCTGCGGGAGAGCCGTGTCCTGGCAGCGCGCATCCCGAACGCGAGGCTGATCCAGATCCCACACGTCGACCACGTCGTGAACATGCGCAAGCCTGCCGAGTTCAACCGGGTCGTCCTGGGCTTCCTGTCCGAGGTAGTCTGAGGTGGACTAGTGGACCGCGCGTTCCTCGTGCTCGGTGCCGCCTTCGCGCTCCTCGCGATCGGGTTCGGCGCGTTCGGGTCCCACGCGCTTCGCGCGAAGCTGCCCGCCGAGCAGCTCGCCACGTTCGAGACGGGCGTGCGGTATCAGCTCTACCACGCGTTCGCACTGTTCGTGGTGGTCTTCCTGCGGACGATCGGGCCCGACACGCTGTCGGAGACCCTTGCCGGGATGCTGTTCGTCGCCGGCATCCTGCTGTTCAGCGGGAGCCTCTACCTGCTGGCGATCACCGGCGCGCGCCGGTGGGGTGCAGTGACGCCGTTCGGCGGGCTCTGCTTCCTGGGCGGCTGGGGAGCCTTGGCCTATGCGGCGGCGACCGCGGCGTTCCGGCTCTCCTGACCTACTTCTTCGCGGAGGCCTCCTCCTTGGCCTTCTGAGCCTCGGCGATGATCTTCTCCGTGAGGTGGGCAGGGACCTCCTCGTAGTGGGAGAAGCGCATCGCGAACGCCCCGCGCCCGCCGGTCAGCGATCGTAGGTCGATGGAGTACCGCGCCACCTCGGCCTGCGGCACGAGTGCCTTGATCCGCTGCTTGCCCGCGCCGGCGGACTCCATGCCCTGGATCTTCGCCCGCTTCGAGTTCAGGTCCCCCATGATGTCGCCCGTGTAGTCCTCGGGGACCATCACCTCGAGCTCCACGATCGGCTCCAGGAGCACCACGCCGGCCTGCTGCGCGGCCTCCTTCAGCGCCAGCGACCCGGCGATCTGGAAGGCCATGTCGGACGAGTCGACGGGGTGGAACTTGCCGTCCACCAGCGTGATGCGGACGTCGACCATCGGATTGCCGGAAAGCGCGCCCTCGGACATGGTCTTCACCACGCCCTTCTCGACCGAGCCGATGAACTGGTTCGGGATCGCGCCGCCGAAGATCTTGTCCACGAACTCGAACCCGCTGCCGCGCGGCAGCGCCTCGACCTCGATGTTGCAGATGGCGTACTGCCCGTGGCCGCCGGTCTGTTTCACGTGGCGGCCGAGACCCTTGCCGGGTCCCCTGATGGTCTCGCGGTAGGCGATCTTCGCCGGTGCGGTGGTGACCTCGACCCCGTACTTGCGCTTCATCCGCTCGATCATCACGTCCAGGTGCGCCTCGCCCATCCCGTACATCACGGTCTCGTGCGTCTCGTCCGAGCGGTCGACCCGGAACGTGGGGTCCTCCTCGCGCAGGCGCGCCAGTGCGGTGGACAGCTTGTCCTCGTCGCCCTTCGTCTTCGGCTCGATGGCGAACGCCAGCAGGGGCTCGGGCATCTCCGCCGCGGGCAGCGTGACCGGGTCGTCCTTCGTGGAGAACGTGTCGCCGGTGGTGGTGGCGGACAGCTTCGCCACGGCACCGATGTCGCCGGCCGGCACCTCGGAGACCGAGTCGTGCTCCTTGCCCTGCAGGGTGAAGAGCTGGCCCACCCGCTCCTCGCTGCCCTTCGTGGCGTTGAAGACCGAGCCGTCCGGGCGCATCGACCCCGAGAACACCCGGAACATCGTGATGTGGCCGACGTAGGGATCCGAGATCGTCTTGAAGACCAGCGCGGTGAGCGGTTGCGACGGGTCGCAGGAGCGCTCCTTCTCCTCCCCCGACTTCGCCACGACCTTCACCGGAGGGCGCTCGTTCGGTGCGGGGAACTCGTCCACCACGAACTGGAGCACACGGTCCACGCCGATGGGTTTCGAGGCCGCGCCGCACAGGATCGGCGCGATGCGCGCCTCCGCGAACCCTCGCTTCACGCCGTGGACGATCTCGTCCTCCGAGAGCTCGCCCTGCTCGAGGTACTTCTCGATCAGCCCGTCGTCGGACTCGGCGACGGCCTCCATGAGCTTCTCCCGGTAGGGATCGGCCTTGCCGGAGACGTGGTCGGGCCACTCGCCCTCCTCGGCCCGCGGACCCGAGCCGTACCGGTAGGCCCTGCGGGTGAGCAGGTCCGCCACCCCCTCGAACTCGTGCTCCTCGCCGATCGGCAGCTCCAGAGGGGCCACCTGCGTCCCGAACGACCGCACGAGCTGCTCGAGCGTGCGCTCGAACGACGCCCGCTCGCGATCCAGCTTGTTGATGAGGATGGCGCGAGGGAGCCCGGCCTCCACGGCCAGCTCCCAGCCCACCTCCGTCTGGACCTCGACACCGTCCACCGCGGAGACCACCAGCAGCACCGCATCCACGGCCCGGATGGCCGAGCGCAGATCGCCCACGAAGTCCGCGTAGCCGGGCGCATCGAGGACGTTGACCTTGACGCCGTCCCATTCGACCGGCGCCATCGCCAGGGAGACGCTGAGACCCTTCTTCACCTCCTCCGCCTCGAAGTCCGAGACGGTGTTCCCGTCCTCGACCTTGCCCATCCGGGTGATGGCTCCGGAGGCGAACACCATGGCTTCGAGCAGCGTGGTCTTGCCCGCGCCGCCGTGACCGACGAGCAGGACGTTGCGGATGTGCGAGGCGTCGTAGGTCTTCATGGGTCTCCCGTTCGGCAACTCCGGCGTTCGCTGGGGGAACCCGGGGATTCTAGCGCGCGGGCTGCGGGCCCCTTCCCGGCCGTGGCCGCCGCCGCCGCTCGGGGCGCCCGGCGGGCGGTGATAGGCTCGCCGCCGGTGTCCGCGGTGGGGTGGCAGACGCAGGCAGGAGGGCGGGCGACGCCGCTGATCGCGATCGCCGGAGGCGTCGCCGCGGCCGGCGCGGCCACCTGGTTCGTTCTGGCTGCCCGGCCCCGCCCGGGCGGGCTCCTCGCGCTCGTCGCAGGCGGTCTGCTGCTCCTGGCCGCGGGCCGAGCCCACGGAGACGATCGCGTCCTGGAGCGAACCCTCGACTCGATCGCGGATCGCCTCTACGATGCCGGGCTCCTCTCGGCCGTGGCCTGGACGGCCAGGTCGGCGAGACCCTCGGTCGCCGCGGGCGCCCTGCTCGCCCTGGGGGGCAGCTTCCTCTCGGCCTACATCCGCGCCCGGGGCGCGTCGCTCGGGTACGGGGTGGAGGAGAGCCCGGTGACGCGACTGATCCGGTACGCGCTGGTCGGGGTGGGGCTGGTGGCGAGCTGGCTCTCGTGGAGCGTGTGGGCGCTCGCCGCCTTCGTGCTCCTCGCGGCGGCCGTGCGCGCCAGCCAGGTGGCGAAGGAGGAGCGGGCGTGAGCACCGGGACGGACGCCGCGCCCGAGACGGACCGGGACCGGGAGTCCCCGAAGGAGCGACTGGCGTACTGGACGTATCGGGGCGGCGAGTGGCTGGCCATGGTGCTGCCGGAGAGGCTCGGCCGACGGGTGTTCGAGGCCCTCGGCCGCGTGGCGCACCGGACGCTCCCCGGCGTACGGGCCACGGTCGCACGCAACCAGGCCCGGGTGCTCGGCGTGGAGCCCGAGTCGGATGTGGCCGCCTCCGCGACCCGCGAGGCGTTCCGGCTCTACGCGCGCTACTGGTTCGACACGTTCCGGATCCGGGTGCTGCCGCCCGACGAGGTGCTCCGGCGGACGGACATGCACGGCCTCGAGCACATCGACCGGGCCCTGGAGGCCGGCCGGGGATGCATCGCCGTGCTGCCGCACATGGGGAACTGGGATCTGGCCGGGCACTGCATCGCCCTGCGGCGCTATCCGATCGCCTCGGTGGCCGAGGATCTGCGCCCGCGTCGGCTCTTCCACCTGTTCCTTCGCCACCGGGAGGAGCTGGGGATGCGGATCGTTCCCCTCCTGAAGAACGCCCACGTGGGGCAGCAGCTGGCCTCGCTCCTGGCCGCGAACTGGTTGGTGGCCCTCGTCGCCGACCGGGACCTGTCCGGCCGCGGCATCGAGGTGCGGATGTTCGGGGAGCCGAGGATGCTCCCGGCGGGCCCCGCGCTCCTGTCCCTGTCGACCGGTGCGCCGCTGCTCGTGTGCGCCGTGTGGACCACGGACGCCGGGTGGGGCGTGCGGATCGGCCCGCCGCTGCAGATCGAGCCGACCGGCGTGATGCGGCAGGACGTGGCCGAGCTCACCCGGCGCATGGGCGAGGGCTTCGAACGCGCGATCGCCGCCTACCCGGCCGACTGGCACATGTTCCAGCCGGCTTGGACACCGCAGGAGCCGGCGTGAGGCGCACGCGGTGAGGATCGTCCAGGTCTGCCCGTATGCCTGGGAAGCCCCCGGGGGGGTGCAGGTGCACGTCCGCCAGCTCGCGGATGCGCTCCGCGAACGCGGTCACGAGGTCTTGATCCTTTCCCCCGGCGCTGCGTCCGCCGGCGAACCCGGCGTGGCGATCGTGGGCCGGCCCGTCCGGATCCCCTACGCGGGGACGGTCGCACCGATCTGCTTCTCCCGCTCGTCGTGGGTGCGGATCCGAGGTGCCCTGGCTCGGTTCGCCCCCGACGTCGTCCACGCCCACGAGCCCATGTCGCCCAGCAGCTCGATGCTCGCGACGCTCGCCGCGAAGAGCCCCGTCGTCGCGACGTTCCATTCCTACCTCGAGCGGTCTCGCCTGCTCGAGGCGGCGGCGCCGCTCCTGCGGGTGGTGTGGCGGAGGCTCGACGGGCGGATCGCCGTCTCGCGGGCCGCCGCCGCGTTCGTGGCCGGGGCGTTCCCCGGCGAGGTCGAGATCGTCCCGAACGGCGTGGCCGTGGAGAGGTTCGGCGGGCCGACCGAGCCGGACCCGGACCGGCCCGCGGGCCGCACGATCCTTTGGGTGGGCCGCCTGGACCCACAGAAGGGATTCCCGGTCATGATCCGGGCGTTCCACCGCCTGGCCTCCCAGCTCTCGGACGTGCGGCTGGTCGTGGCGGGCGACGGACGCGACCGGGACGCGCTCCGCCTGCTGCCCGACGCCGAGCGCCGGCGCGTGGTCATGCTCGGGGCGGTGCCGAACGATCGCCTGCCCGCGCTGCAGGCGGCCGCCGACGTCTACGTCTCGGCCGCCACGGGCCAGGAGAGCTTCGGCTACGTGCTCGTCGAGGCCATGGCCGCAGGGCTTCCGGTGGTGGCCACCGACATCCCCGGCTACCGCGAGGTGGTCCGCGACGGGATCGAGGGGTTGCTGGTCCCTCCCGGCGATCCGGGCTCGCTGGCCCGCGCGGTCCGGGAGGTGCTGAACGATCCGGCGCTGGCCGCCCGGCTCGGTGCCGCCGGGCGGACCAGGGCCGGGGAGTACGCGTGGAGCCTGGTGGTGCCTCGCATCGAGGCCGTCTACCTGGAGGCGACCAGAGGGTCCGGCCGTCCCTAGGAGACCTCGAGGTCGCCGAACATCCCCATCCGGTAGTGGCCCTTGATGTTGCAGATCAACGCGTAGTGTCCGGGCTCGAGGTTCACCGACAGTGTCGTGGTATCGCCCGGTTGGATGTCCTCGGCCTCGTCGACGCCGGTGTAGGCGTCCTCGTTGGCCTCGTCCCCGTTCATCTCGAGATCCTTCGCGGACACGTCGGTGCTGAGGATGACGAACTCGTGGGCCTTCACGCCGTCGTTGGAGATCGTGAACGTGACGGCGCCGGCGGGGACGGTCGTCTGGTCGAGCTTCATGTACATGTGGGACATGTCCGTCTCCCCGAGGGACACGGCCACCGGGGTTCCGGACACCTGGGGGGCGGCGGTCGTTGCTGCCGGCTCGACGCCGGTGCTCTTGCCCGCCGTCTCCGACGCCGTCGCGCCACCGCACGCGGCCAGCAGCAAGGTTGCGGCGAGGGCCGCGGCCAGGGTGGCGGACGTGCCGGGTGCCTTCCTTCTCGTGAACATGGCGAACCTCCTTCAGCTGGCCGACTCCGGCGCCTCGGGCGCGAGACGACGGATCCGGCGGATCTGACCGAACACGACGAGGTACGTGACCCAGATCCCCACGAACGGCACGAGGATCAGGGAGCTTCGGGCCCATGGGGCCTGGATGCCCACGGGGGTCGGGCGGTACGCGACCACGGGCTGCTCCACGAGGAACGTGATGGAGGCCTCCGCCGGCCCGTGGTCCTGGTCACCCTCGGATCGGGCGGTCACCGTGGC
>DASWAT010000081.1:0-30504 GCA_036390995.1 Actinomycetota bacterium
CACCGACCACGACACCACGGACGGGCTCGAGGAGGCCGACGCAGCAGGCCGGCGGCTCGGCGTCGAGGTGGTGCCCGGCGTCGAGTTCTCGGCCGAGTACGAGGGCACCAGCGTGCACGTCCTCTGCTACTGGATGGATCCTGCGAGCCAGGAGTTCGGGGCCGAGCTCCGTCGCCTGATCGACAGCCGGTTCCGGCGCGGCGAGCTCATGGTCGAGAAGCTGCAGGCGCTGGGGTATCCGATCTCGTTCGAACGGGTCCGGCAGATCGCTGGAGGCGGCAACATCGTGCGCCCGCACGTGGCCAGGGCGATGGTGGAGGCGGGCATCGTGGCGGACGAGCAGGAGGCCTTCGACCGGTTCATCGCCGACGGCGGCCCCGTCTCGGTGCCCAAGCACGCGCTCGACCCCGTGGACTCGGTGGGACTCATCCGGCGCGCCGGAGGCGTGTGCGTCCTGGCCCATCCCGGGATGTGGGGCGATCAGACCGAGGTCCCGACCGAGCTGATCGAGGCCATGGCCGACGCCGGGATGGTCGGGCTCGAGGTCGATCACACCGATCACACGCCGGAGCAGCGGGTCCGCTATCGGGCCCTGGCGCTGCGGCTCGACTTGGTCCCCACCGGCGGATCCGACTGTCACGGCGCCCGCTATGACCCGGTCCGGCTGGGAACGGTCACCACCGACCCGGAGGCCTTCGCGACCCTTCGAGGGCTCGTCCCGGTCAGGTGATCTGTCGTTCCCCGGCCGGCTGGCGGCGGACGCGTTGGAGCACCGGCCCGGGCTCCCACGGCGTACCCACCGCCGGCAGGACGAGCCGGTCCAGACCGATGTACCCCGCGTTCCGCCAGGCGAGGATCAGCAGGACCTCGAACAGGAAGAACACGGGATTCACCCCGGCCACGCCGGCCAGGCCGAAGGACATCGTGAGCAGGCCGGCGAGGAACGCGGCGATCCCCGTGAACAGGCCGAGGATCAGCGCGACCCCGACCGTGAACTCCCCGATCGAGATGATCGGGGACATCACCGGCGCCCCGCTCCGCTCGACCCACCGCAGGAAGGCCGCGTACCAGCCGTAGTTGACGGCCGAGTTCGCTCCCGTGGCGGCCTCCGAAAGGGCGTGTCCCACGAACCCCTTCAGTGGCTCGGAGCTCGACAACCAGGAGGGCGTGCCGGTCAGCTTCTCCCAGCCGGCATGGGCGAACTCGTATCCGAAGTAGACGCGGACCACCAGCCAGATCCACGAAGCGGCAGGCGAGACGAACAGCCACCTCACCGCGCGGGGTTCCTCGAAGTGAACGGTTTCTCGGGCCATCGGTGTCACTCCTTCCCCTGTGTTCCTTCCCAGGCAGATCCAGGTCCATCGCCGTGCCCCGTGGAGCGGTAGTAGTCGCGCCAGATGAGCCGGTAGGCACCAAACCGGCGGGGGAGCGAACGCAGGCCCGGGATGAACGGGAGAAGCACGAAGCCCGCCGTCAGCAGCAACATCAGCCCCCAAACCAGCGCGTCTGCGTTGTCCGAGGTCGAGAACGGGGGAACCTGGTACCACAGCGTGTACAGCCACAGCCACGTCTGGCCCGGGTAGCTGCCGGATTCGTTCATCATCCCCCACTGGTCGCCCAGCAGATGCTGCCGGTCGGCGAGGGACCCCAGGTAGCTGCCGTCCGCCAGGAACAGCAGTGGCTGCGTGTAATCGGTGCCGTAGAAGGCGTGCCGGCTCAGCATGGCGCCTTCCAGGCCACCGCTCGCGGCCAGTCGGAGCTCGGCCTGCATGATCGGCAGGACCGGCCCGTTGTCGCTCGATGGCACGTCGATCCGCTCCCCGGAGACGCTCCCTTCCTCCAGCGCCGTGCCGAACGCGTCCGCCCACGACCGCTGCTGGTCAGACGACGCCGTTCGCCATCGCTGGATCGCGGAAGCGAGCGAGGGGTCGCTCGCGGCCACGGTGGAGAGCGGCCCCAGGACGAAGTCGTGCGCGGTATCGACGGGGATCCGAACGCCCCCGAGCTGTTGAAGGTTGAGCGGACCGATCTTCTGCCCGGCACCCGGGATGGCGACGTACGGCGGGCCGTAGGTCGCCGTGTCGCTGGTCCCGTCCAACTCGGCCAGCGCAGTGGTCACGAAGTCCTTCGGGGCTTGCTGGGCCCAGTGCGAGAGCGTGATCTGGGGCTCGTCGGGCGAGGAGAAGAGCGCAGCGAGCAGGACGGTGAGCAGGACCACCACCAGCAGCGCGATCGCGAACTCCTTCACCAGGTCGTAGGGACGCGTCGGTCCGATCCAGGGACGTGACGCGGCGGCATCGTCGGTCCTCCAGCTCACCGCTCGGCCTCCTCCGGGCCCAGATGCTCGTCGGCCGCATCGAAGGGCGGGACCACGCCGCGGTGCCTGACCTGCAGCAGGTGCAGGATGGTGAGCAGCACCACCGCGGCCGGCATCAGGAGCACGTGCAGGGTCAGCATCTGACCCAGGTTCAGGACGTTGAAGAACGCCCCGATCCCCACGGCGTTGAACCCGTCCTTGGCCTGCGTGGAGATCCATTGTGAGGCGAAGTTCTGCTGCAGCACGTAGCCGGTGAGCCCCGTGCCGATCGCGACCAGGAGCGTCAGCGCGCCCACCACCCAGGTCGCCCGTCGCCGCCCCCGCCACGCGCCCATGAGGAACTTGCCCCACAGGTGAACGACCATGGCGAAGAAGAACATCTGGACGCCCCAGAAATGGACGCTGTTGAAGAAGTGGCCGACGGCCGACGTGTGCCACCAGTCGGGCCCTTCCAGGGAGAGCACGGTGCCCGATGCCACCAGCACGATCAGCGCGGCGAGGGTGGTCACGCCGAACACGTAGACCCATGAGGCAACGTAGGCCGGCTGCCGGTCTGGGAGGAGCTTCTCGGGCGGCAGGGCACCCTCGGCGGCCTCCCGAACGCGCGCCGTCCACGATCGAGGTCCGTCCGGCGCCCTCACGAACGACTCCTCGGGAAGGGGATCACGACCGCCAGCACCAGCACGGCGATCATCAAGCCGATCACCAGCACGTTGACCACCGAGATCTGGATCCACTCCCAGTGGACGTACCGTGCGGGGCGGGACAGGTCGACGAGCGCTGCGACCAGCTTCACGTCGTGACTCCTTCCGAAGGTTCCTCAGATGGTTCGCTGCGACCGGCTCCCGCGTTCAGCTCGAGGTCCCCTCGTTGCCGGGACCCTCGCACCCTTCGTCGACCTCCGGGTGGGCTCCGCGGGTCGCGTACGATGCCCTCGTGGGGGATCTCGGTGTGGTGTTCCTGGACGTGGGGGGCGTGCTCTACCGGGACGACGGCTACCGCGAAGCGCTCCGGCGGGGGCTCCGCGAGCTGGGAGCGGCGTTCGAGGACGCCGCGTTCGACGCCGAGTACACGGCCTGCAGACGCGACCAGTCGGGATCCTTCCGAGTCCGGCTGGCCCGGCGCTTCCTCGGTCCGGACGCCGACGTCGGGGCGCTCGAGCGACACGCGGCGCCGTGGTGGCGGTACGGGCCCGACGATCTCGAGCCATCCGCTGTCGAGGTCGTGGCCGCGCTCGCGGGCCGATACCGACTCGGGTTGATCGCGAACCAGCCGAGCGCGGTCCGGGATGCGCTCGTGCGCGACGGTCTCGACCCCTTCTTCGAGGTCCGCCTCGTCTCGGACGACCTGGGGCTGGAGAAGCCCGACCCCCGGATCTTCGAGCACGCATTGGGCGAGGCTGCCGTTGCGCCCGAGCGCGCGGCCATGGTGGGGGACCGTCTGGACTACGACGTGCGGCCCGCGCGGGCCGCCGGGATGCGGGCGGTCTGGATGCTGCGCGGCGAGGCGCCCGACCATCCGACCGCCGAGCAGCTCGAGGAGGCCGATGCGGTCGTTCGTTCGCTCCGGGAGCTCCCCGAGGTCCTGGGGCGACTGTGAGCCCCGGGCGCAAGCGCGTGCTGATCGTGGGCGGTGGGTACATCGGGATGTACGCCGCCCTGAAGATGCAGGACCCGCTCGCTCACGACGGCCACGAGCTGGTCCTCGTGAACGCCGAGAACTTCATGCAGTACCAGCCGTTCCTGCCCGAGGTGGCCTCCGGCAACATCGAGCCCCGGCACGTGCTGGTGCCGCTCCGGCAGGTGCTCCGCAAGACCCGGGTGCTGGTGGGCGAGGTGGAGCGGGTGGACCACGGCCGCCGGACGGCGACAGTCCGGATCCCCGACGGCGGGACCGTCGAGCTCCCCTACGACGTCGTGGTGCTCGGTGCCGGCTCGCGGTCACGCGTGGTGCCGGTGCCCGGCCTGGCCGAGCACGGGATCGGGTTCAAGACCGTCCCCGAGGCGATCTACCTCCGGAACCAGCTCCTGTCGCGCCTGGACGCCGCCGCGGCGACGACCGACCCCGGGCGCCGTCGCGCCGCACTCACGTTCGTGTTCGTCGGGGCCGGCTACGCCGGCGTGGAGGCGCTGGCCGAGCTCGAGGACCTGGCCCGGGCCGCGATCCGCTACTTCCCGGGCATGACACGGGACGACATGCGCTGGGTCCTCGTCGAGCTCGCCGACCACATCCTGCCCGAGCTCGGACGGGACATGGCCGGATACGTGCGTCGGGAGCTCGAAGCACGGCACATCGAGGTGTTGCTGACGACGCGGTTGGTGTCGGCCGAGGGCGGGATCGTACGGCTCTCCGACGGGCAGGCGTTCCCCGCCGACACCCTCGTGTGGACGGCCGGCGTGAAGGCGGAGCCGCTCGGAACGCGGTCTGGACTTCCTGTGGACGGGGCCGGGCGGATCGTCGTCGACGAGTTCTTGCGCGTGAAGGGGGTGCCCGACGCTTGGGCGGCGGGCGACAACGCCGCCGTCCCCGACCTGGTCACCGGCGGCCTCGCGCCCCCGACCGCCCAGCACGCGGTGCGCCAGGGCAAGCGTCTGGGCGAGAACGTGGTGGCGGCGCTTCGCGGTGAACCCCTCCGGCCGTTCCGATGGAGGAACCTGGGGCAGCTGGCCTCGCTGGGCCGGTACAAGGGTGCCGCGAAGGTCCTGGGGTGGAAGGTCCGGGGGTTCCCCGCATGGTGGCTGCACCGCAGCTACCACCTGCTGTACATGCCGACACTCAACCGGAAGGCGCGGATCGTCGCCGACTGGACGGTCGGGCTGCTCTTCCCCCGGGACGTGGTCCAGCTCGGCTCCCTGCAGCGGCCGCGCGAGGCGTTCCGGCGCGCGGCGGACGAGTGATCACGCGGAAGGCGACTTCGTCCGCTTGCGTTGGAGCTCGCTGGCCGCCTTCAGCGCCGCGTGGCTGCGGCGGATATCGGGGAGCTCGTGGCCGCCCGATAGCTCCTCGGCGGCCCACCGGGTGAGGTCGCGGATCGAGACGATCCCCACCACCTTGCCGCGATCGGTCACCGGCAGGTGACGGATGTTGCGTGCCACCATGAGCTCGGCGGCCTCGACGACGTCCGTTCGCGGTGGGATCGTCTCGAGGCGACGCCGGGTCATCCCCATCTTCACGGTGACCGCGTGTGGATCCCCCCCCGCGGCGACGAGGTTCACGATGTCGCGCTCGGTCACGATCCCGGCGAGCTTCTGCCCGTCCAGCACCACGACCGAGGAGATCCCATTCGCCTGGAGGATCTTCGCCACGTCGGCGAACGTGTCCTCGGGGTTCGCCGTCATCACGTCCGCGTGCATGATGTCTCCGACCTGCACCGTTGCACCTCCATGAAGGGGAACCACCAGCCTACCGCGACCCCGCGCGGACGGGCGAACGCGGAGCAGCGCGTCAGTGGTCGGAGCGGCCTGTGAAGTTGAAGCTCCCGATACGGAGGGCGGGCACCCGAGAGGCCGACAAGAAGAACTCGCTCGCAAGCTCGGTCGCGCGGCCGATCTCGGCGGTGTTCGAAAGCGCCTCGAGGATCGACTGGGTGAACCGGAGGTTCTTCACGGGGTGGCGGACCTCTCCGTCCTCGATCCAGAACGTGCCGTCGCGCGTCATCCCCGTGATCGTGGACTCGACCTGGTGCACGACGTTGGAGTAGTGGAACCGCGTGACGAGCACCCCGCGCTCGGTCCCCGCGACGAGTTCCTCGAGCGAGGCCTGGCCCGGCTCCATGAACAGGTTCAGCGGGAAGGGGCCCTCCGGGTTCGGTGCCGGCAGCGCGTGGCCGGTGGTCTGGGTGCCGGCCTGCTTCGCGGTCCGCAGGTCGTAGACGGCGTCGAGGAAGACGCCGTCCTTCACCAGGTCCACGCGCCGGCGTGGAACGCCCTCGAAGTCGAACGGGATACCCAGCGTGAGCGGGGAGCTCGCGTCGTCGTAGATGGTGACCTCGTCCGCGACCACCGGCTGTCCCTGCTTGCCCGAGAAGCACGACCGCTCCTCGAGCAACGCCCGCCCCCCGAACCCGATCCACGCCAGGAACCCCACGAGGGTGGAGACGGCGGAGGGCTCCAGAACCACCGTGTACCGTCCTGGATCCAGATCGCGGGGCCGCTGCGATCGGACCGCCTTGTCCGCTGCGCGCCGCGCGACCGCCTCGGGGTCCACCTCCCGCGTGGCGGCGGCGAAGATCTCGGCGAACCCATGGCCCCCGTCACCGCCGCTGATCACCGTGGTGAGCGAGGCCTGGGTCGAAGGAGCCCAGCAGAACTGGCCCTCGGTGTTGGCCACGGCGACCTCGGCCGCGTTGGTCTCGTAGGCGCCCGCGGCCGTGAACCCCTCCCCGCACCGTGCCACGAGCTGCGCGACCCCTTCGGCACGCTCCTCCGGCGTCGTCGACGCGGTGGCCTCGTCGTAGCGGTCGCCCTCGGGAACCGGGGCGGGCGGAGCCAACCCCGGGAAGAGCGGGTCCGGAGCCGCGACCTCGACCATCTCGCGGGCGCTCTCGGCGGCCCGGCGGGCGCCCTCCGATGAGAAGTCGTTCGTGGCGGCCACGCCGATCCGTCCGCCCTTCACCACCCGGACCCGCAGGCCCGTGTCCTCGCTCGAGGTGCTCTGGTGGATCGCCGAGGAGGCGAACCGCGTGAGCCCGCCCCATCCGTGCATGAAGAGAACCTCGACGCCGTCGACGCCCGGGAGCTCCAAAGCGGCACCGGCGATCCGACGGACCTCGTCGGGACCGACGAGCCCGGGCATCAGCCGCGCACCCCGACCTGCACGTTCCGGAACCGAGCCGGTGAGGCCCCATGCCCGACGCGGGCGACCTGCCCGGGCTGGCCCTTGCCGCAGTTGGGTGTGCCCCAGAGGGTCCAGTCCTCGCGGCCGCCGACCGCATCGCAGGAACCCCAGAACTGCGTGGTGATACCCGTGTAGTTCGGGTTCCGGTACATCTCGGCGAGCTTGCCGTCCTTGATCCGCCAGGCCACCTCGCACCCGAACTGGAAATTCACGCGCTTGTCGTCGATGGACCACGATGTGTTCGTGGCCATGTAGATGCCGTCCTTCGTGTCGCCGATGATGTCGGCGAGCGTCCCCTCCCGCGGCTCGATGCTGATGTTCGTCATCCGGATCAGCGGCAGATGTTGCCATCCGTCCGCGCGCATCGCGCCGGTCGAGGTCTGGCCGATCGCGCCGGCCGTCTCGCGGCTCGAGATGAAGTCCTGGAAGATCCCGTCGACGATGATGGGCACGCGTTGCGCCGGCACCCCCTCGTCGTCCCACGCGAACGAACCGAGCCCGCCGGGAAGCGTGGCGTCGGCCGTGATCGAGACCAGATCGCTCCCGTACCGGAGCTTCCCTCGGTCCTCGGGGACCAGGAACGAGGATCCCGCGTAGGCCTCCTCCATGCCGAGGACCCGGTCCAACTCCACGGGATGGCCGATCGACTCGTGGACCTGTAGCTGCACCTGATCCCCGTCGAGGACCAGGGTGGTCACCTCGCCGGGACACTCCTTGGCTCGAAGGAGCTCGACGGCTTGCGTGGCCGTGCGTCCGGCTTCCTCGAGGAGACCGAGCTTCTGGATGTGCTCCCATCCGGCCGCGGCGATGTGGCCTCGGAACGAGTTCGGGAAGGAGCGGCGTTGGAGCTCTCCGTCGCCGACCGCCGTGGCTTCGACCCCCGCCCCCGAGTGCACCACGGTCTGGTCGGTCGCGGCTCCCTCGCTCGAGGCGAACCACGTCCGGCGCCGGAACAGGTCGATACCGCCCTCCGCGAAGGCCAGGCCCTTCACCTCCTGCATCCGCCGCGTGGCCTCCATCAGGAGCGCGACCTTCTCCTCGAGGGGCACGTTGAACGGATCGTCCTGCATGGGACCGTGCCAGGTGCCGGTGACGGGTTCGACCGGTGTCAGCGCGACGGGCTCGCGCGGCAGGCGGGAGGCTGCCCTCGCGATCGCCACCGCAAGCGTGGCCGTGCGCTCGACGGCTCCGTCGTCCGTCCGTGCGGTGGCCGCGAACCCCCAATAGCCGTTCACCAACACGCGGATCCCCAGCCCTCGGGAGGAGGAGCGGTCGATGCCCTCCATCTCCTGGTTGCGGACGGTGAGCGACTCCGTGTCCTCTTGCACGATCCTGGCGTCGGCATAGTCGGCACCTGCGGACCGGGCGGCTTGGACCGCCCCCTGTGCTCCCTCCAGCAACCTCGCCTCCACCGCGGACGTGGACCCGGCCGGGGCCCGAAGGGCGAAAGCGTACCGGACCGCCCCGGGCTCGGCATGCCGGACCGCCCGGCCCGCCGCTCGAGGGCCGGCCGACCGGCGAACCGCCATCCGCGCGCGCCTACGATCGCACGCAAGGAGGCGAGGACGATGCCGCAGAAGGCCCACTTCACGATGGATGAGGCCCTCGCGATCGCGCAGGAGCTGGGTGTCGACTTCGGGGAGGAGCGGTTCACGCCGGAGGACCTGCGCGAAGGGCTGGACGTCGAGCTCGAGCACGGGCTCCGCAGCCCTGAGACGGACGTGACGCACGACGACCCTGTCCTCACCGGCAAGATCGCGCTTGCGCACCTTCGGGAGATGCCCGACTACTACCGGCGCTTGGCCGCGATGGAGGCGGAGGCCGAGGCACAGCCCCCAGGGGAGACCCCACCCCCCGCTTGACGGCTAGGCTGTTCGCCCGTGAACCTCGCCCTGCACATCGGGCACTGGGATCGGCGGCCGTTCGACGCGGTGGAGCTGGTCCGCGAAGCGGAGCGACTCGGTTTCGACTCGGTGTGGACGTCCGAGGCATGGGGATCGGACGCCGTCACCACCCTCACGTGGGTCGCGGCCCACACGTCGGTGATCGGGGTCGGAACGGCCGTGATGCAGATCCCCGCCCGGACCCCGGCCGCAGCCGCGATGACCGCGATCACCCTGGACCATCTCACCGGTGGGCGGTTCCGCCTGGGCCTTGGCACCTCCGGTCCGCAGGTGGCCGAGGGATGGCACGGCGTACCGTTCGAGGACCCCCTCGGCAGGACGCGCGAGTACGTGGCGGTGGTGCGAGCAGCGCTTCGTCGGGAACACCCGGTGGAACATCACGGCCGGAACTACGATCTGCCGCTTCGAGGCGGCACGGGCCTCGGTCGTGCGCTGAAACCCGGGGTCGTGCCGCTGCGCCCGGATCTCCCCGTCTACCTCGCCGCCATGGGGCCCCGCAACGTCGCCCTCGCCGCGGAGATCGCCGACGGGTGGATCCCGATCCTCTTCTCGCCGGAGCGCGCCGACCTGTTCCGGCCCTCGCTGGACGAAGGCTTCGCGCGACGCGGCGGGCGCCCCGAGCTCTTCGACGTGGCCCCTATGGCACCGGTGGCGGTGGGTCGGGACCTGGAGGAGTGCCGAAACCGGATCCGACCCTTCGTGGCCCTCTACGTAGGGGGCATGGGGGCGCGGGGGACGAACTTCTACAACGCGCTCGTGGCGAGGTACGGCTACGAGGAACAGGCGCGTCGCATCCAGGAGCTGTACCTGTCCGGGAGGCGGCGAGAGGCCGCCGCCCAGGTACCCGACGACTTGATCGACGAGCTGGCGCTGGTCGGCCCGCCCGAGCGGATCCGCGACCGTCTGGGGGCATGGCGGGAGGCGGGAGCGACGACCCTGCTGGCCCAGACGGCGGACGTCGCCGAGCTCCGAGCCTTGATGGAGGCGAGCGGATAGATGGTGGCCCGCTGGCTGATGCTCGGGATCGCTCGCGCGGTCTGGACCGTTCCGATCATCCGAACCCGGGAGGAGTCTGCATGGCAACGTACTTCGCGAACGCGACCGTCTTCGATGGGCGCCGACTGCTGACGAAGGCCGGCGTCCTCACGTCGAACGGGACGATCGCCTGGGTCGGGCCCCACGCCCGCGCTCCACGGGAGGCGCACGCCGCCCGCGAGCTCGACGCCGCCGGGAAGACGCTCACCCCCGGCCTGATCGATTGTCACGTCCACCTGTGCTTCGATGGATCCGCCGACTTCGCGGCCGAGGCGAGGGAGGCGGTGAACGACACCGTCGTGGCCGTGAAGGCGATCCTCAACGCTGCCCGCCAGCTGCAGCACGGCGTCACGACCGTGCGAGATCTGGGCGGCCGGAACAACGTCGTGTGCGAGGTGGGGAGGGCGATCGATCGAGGCCAGCTGGTGGGACCGAGGGTGCTGGCGGCGGGTCGCGCCCTCACCATCACCGGAGGCCACGGTCATAACGTCGGGTTCGCCCGCGAGGTGGACGGCCCCGATGCCGTGCGCAAGGCCGTTCGCGAGGAGATCCGGGCGGGGGCCACCGCGATCAAGGTCATCGCGACCGGCGGCGTGCTGACGCCGGGGATCACCTATGACTTCACCGCGTTCACGCCGGAGGAGATGGCCGCCGCCGTCGACGAAGCTCACAAATGGAGCAGGGTGATCGGTGCTCACGCCATCGGCCCGGCCGGCATCCTCGTCGCGGTCCGGGCCGGCGTCGACTCGATCGAACACGGCTCGATGCTCACCGCCGAGGGCGCCCGTCTGATGAAGGAGCTCGGTACCTTCCACGTGCCCACGATCTCGGCGATCCGCGGGATGGTCGAGAACGCCGGCGAGATCCCCGCCTACGCGGCGGAGAAGGCTGTTGCCCTTTCCGACGTCGCCCGCGACGCGTTCCGTCGCTCGGTGCGGGCCGGTGTCCGGCTCGCGTGCGGCACCGACGCCGGAACGCCGTTCAACCCGCACGGCAACGCCCCCCACGAGATCGTGAGCATGGTGGAGTGGGGGATGACGCCGCTGAAGGCGATGCAGTCGGCCACGTCCGGAGCTGCCGAGCTCCTCAGGATGCCGAACGTCGGCATGCTCGTGGAGGGCAGGGCAGCCGACCTCGTGGTGTACGACGACGACCCCGTCGAGCAGATCGAGGCCGTCACGAAGCCGACCCTGGTGATGAAGGCCGGCGAGGTGGTTGCGGGAGGGTCCTTCTGATGGGAACGGTGGAGGAGCTGTTCGAGGCGATCGCGGCGCCGATCCGGACGCGGTCGCCGACAACCCGATGGCCGTGATGCCGTTGCACTCGGCGGTCTCGGGGCGACACGAGGACGTCGTCGCGGCGCTCCTCGAGGGCGGGGCGGATCCCGATGCCCGCCAGCACCTGGGGTGGACGCCGATGCACGGCGCAGCGCACAACGGGCATCTGGAGGTCGTGGACCGGTTGCTGGCAGCCGGCGCCGACCCCGCGCCGAGGAGCGACGACGGTCGCACTCCGCTCGACATGGCCGAGGAAGAGGGGCACGCGGACGTCGCCGTCCGTCTGTGGGAGCGAAGCTCCGGAGGCGCGCCCGGGTCCGGAGGTCGACCCTCGTCGCCCTCGTCCTAACGAGGCTCGAACGCGTAGTCCTGTGCCACGGAGTCACACGGGTTGCCGCGCCCGAACGTCACGCGCATGTCGGTCACGTCCGCCACGCACCAGAAGACGGTGGCGCTCTCGCCGCCGAACCGCTCGGGATGGCGGCACAGGGAATCCGGCGCGTGCTCGTGGTCGGACAGGATCTCCCGCATCCGCTCGGCGGTGACGGAGCCGGGAGGCTGGGCGGCGAGCAGCTCGACGGCGCGGCGGTAGCGCATGGCCGAGTGCTCGGCGTGATCCGGGTCACCCTCGTACCGGAGCATGGTGTCGCACACGTAATGGTTCGTGTGCACGAGATGCCCACGGTCGTCGGGCTCGGTGAGCTCGGCGTCGGTGGCCGAGCCCTCGACGTTCACCGCCTGGCCGGAACCGTCCACCAGGACCTGGTTGTAGGACGACGCGCGATCGTGCCGCAGGGCCTCGCCGATCGCCATGTCCAGGGTGGGCTGGCGCAGCATCGAGCGGAACTGCACCTCGCGGGGGACGCCGACCTTCTCGTCGTTCGGGGCGAGCTCGTTCCCCGTGAAGGAGATGCCCGCCGAGTTCCACCCGGCGCTGATCCAGATGCCGTTCCCGATCGACAGGACCGTGGGATCGCCCTCGACGTCCCACTCGATCGCCACCAGCGACTCCTGGTAGGAGCGGGAGAGGTCGTTGTTGTGCCCGACGAGGACGCGGTCGCCCGCCGTGGCGGGAGGAACGGCCACCAGGTCGCTGCATCGGCCTCGGAGCGCGTGGATGCGGGGCTCGTACCAGATCTCCTCGATCGTGCAGGCGAACACCGCCAGCGGATCCACGCCCGCCCCCTCGGCGGCACCCTCGAGCTCTTCCATGAACCAGGGATAGGCCTCGGCGGTGACGGCGCGGTAGTCGTCGGCCAGCGCCAGCTGCTCGGACCGGGAGCGGCCGCTGGGGAGATCGCCGTCGAACGCGATCGCCCGCCGGATGGCGTCGGCGCACGCGGCGCCGATCTGGGCCCCCACCTCCCGATGGGAGCCTCGGACGCGAAGCAGCGGGATCTCCGGAGCCGGCATCGCCGGGACATCGTACCGGTCGGGCGGTCCAGCCCGAGCGACCCCCGTGTCACGGGTCGCTCGCCCCATGGCGCCCGTCCCCGAACCTGGGTTCATGGAGGTAGCGGAGCTCGAGCGGGGGTGGCGTATGGCGCACGAGGTCAGGACCGAGGAAGGCGAGGTGCAGGTCGGCACCGAGGCCTGTTTCCAGAACCTCGTTGAGGGCCTGGCGGATCCCGACCCGAAGGTACGTCGCCTGGCCGTATGCGGGCTGGCCGCCTGCGGCGAGGTCCGCTGTGTGGAGCTCGTGGCAGGCATGCTCCACGATCCCGACGAGGACGTTCGCACGCGGGCCGCCCTGGCGCTCGGGAAGATGGGGCACGCGGAAGCCGCGCCGGCGCTGGTCGAGGCGGCCACCGGCCCCGACCCGGCGTTGCGCCGGGCCGCGATCCTGGCGCTCGGAGAGCTGGACGCGGGGCTCGATGTGCTGGCCGACGTGCTTGGGAGGGGCGACCCGGCCGAGCGGGTGCGTGCGGCCATCGCGCTGGGTGAGACCCACGACCTCGGTGCGATCGACCCGCTCACCGCCGCGCTGAAGGACCAGGACGCCACCGTCCGGGTGCGGGCCGCCGAGGCCCTGGAGAAGATCCGGGAGTCACGAGTCTTCTGACCCGTACCGTCCTTGCTCCACCCGGCCGGGCCCCTTAGGGTCGGTGCTGCGGGTGGCTCCCGCACCGAGATCGACCAGGGGAGGGTGAGCGCCATGGGAGGGGGTCCGATCCAGCTCCCGCCTCCGCCGCCGCTGCGGCCGCGGACGGTGGGGGGGATCCTCGAGGCGGCGTTCGGGCTGTATCGCCGGCATTGGGCGACCCTGCTCGAGGTCGTGGCGATCCTGGTGGTCCCGCTCACGCTGCTGCAGTACTTCGTGGCCGACGAGGTGTTCCCTCGCAACGTCGAGGTCCGCAACGGCACGATCGTGGTGTCCGAGGGGCTCGGGCGTGCGGCGGGCTCGGCGTTCGTGCTCGGCATCGTCACGCTGCTGGTCACGATGATCCTCACGGGTGCCGTGGCCTGGGCGGTCGCCGGAGCGCTGGTCGGCCGCGAACCCTCGGTCGCCGAGTGCTACCGGTTCGGCTACGCTCGGCTGTGGTCGATCCTGTTGGTCGGGATCCTGTCGGTCCTGGCCATCGCCGCCGGCTTCATCCTCCTCGTGATCCCGGGGTTCATCGTCCTCACCCATCTGGTCTGCACCATCCCGGTGGTCGTCGTGGAACGGCGCCGTGGCGGTGCCGCGCTCTCCCGATCGTGGGAGCTCGTCCGGGGGTTCGGGTGGCCGGTATTCGGAGCCCTCATCGTGACGGCCCTGCTGACCGGGATCGTGAACGCGATCTTCACGGCGCCGGCGGGCAATGGATGGTTCGGACAAGGGGTCGCGGCGGCGATCGGGTCCGTGATCACGACGCCGTTCACCGCCCTCGTGGTGGGGCTCTTGTACTTCGACCTGCGCGTGCGCAAGGAACAGCTGGACGTGGCCACCCTGGAGCGTGAGCTCCAGGGGTCCGCACCGTAGCGGTTCCGGCCGGGTTGCGGACCGCGCCGGCCGGTCGGCCGGGTGGCTCCGGTTGTGTCGGTGCCTCCTCCTACCCTCGAGCCGTCGGGTTCGTCGTCCTCCGGGGAGGTGGCATGTCGCAGCTCGGGTTCGCCATCATGGGTCTGGCCGTGGGTGTGGCCCTCGCGCTGGGGGTGATCGCGTTCCGGCGACGGGAGGAAGGCGCTGTCGACGGCACGGATCGCCTGGAGGCGCGTCTGGAGGTTCAGACGTCGGAGCTCCGCCGCCTGGCCGACGCGTCGTCGAACCGGGACGGGCAGGCCGATCGCCTCCGCGACGAGCTCGGCGCGGCGCGCCGGGTGCTTGAGGAGCTCTCCACCCGCGAGCGCGAACGCCGGGAGCAGGAGTCCGAGGCATGGGTCGTCATCCGGCGGCTCTCCACGGTCCTGGCCGGCGGCTCGTCCAAGGGACGCGCGGGCGAGAACGTCCTCCGCGAGCATCTGTCCGAGCTGCCCCCGGCGATGCTCGCGCGCGACTTCCGGGTGAACGGCAAGGTCGTCGAGTTCGGCCTGCGGCTGCCCGACGGCCGCCGGCTGCCGGTCGACTCGAAGTGGACCGCCCCGGCCGAGCTCGAGGCGCTCGAGAAGGCGACCGAGCCCGCGGAGCGGGAGGCACGCGCTCGCGACGTCGAGCGCGTGGTTGCCGCGCGCGCCCGGGAGGTCGCGCAGTACCTCGACCCGGGGATGACCGCTCCGGTGGCGGTCGCGGCCGTGCCCGACGCCGCGTACGCGGTGCTGAAACGGGCCCACGCCGACGCGTTCGCACGCGGCGTGGTCATCGTCCCGTACTCGACGGCGCTGCCGGTGCTCCTGTTCCTCTACAGCCTCGTGCACCGGTTCGGCGAACCCGGCGACGTCCGCAGCGCGCTGGCCGAGGTCTCCTCGCTGCTCGACGCTATGGAGGGCGTGCTCGAGAACCGGTTCGCCCGAGCCGCCACCATGATCGCGAACGGGACCGACGAACTGCGCTCGCAGCTGGGCAAGGCCCGGGGGTCGGTGAGCCGGGCGCAGACGGGAGCCGTCGAGGAGCCGGTGCGGACGTCCGCGCTGGGCACGGGCACCGAGTCGCCGGACGAGCGGCTCCGCGCGCTGCCATGATGCCCGCCGGAACGGATCCACCGGAGAGGGGGGAGCGATGATCGGCAGGCTGTGGCGGGGATGGACGGCCCCGGAGCGCGCCGGCGTCTACGTGGAGTACCTCCGCGGAACCGGCGTGAAGGAGCTGCGGGAGACCCCGGGCAACCAGGGCGTCCTGGTGCTGCACCGCACGCACGGAGGTCGCGAGGAGTTCTTCGTGCTCTCGCTGTGGGAGTCCCTCGAGGCGGTGAAGGGGTTCGCGGGTGAGGACGTGCAAGTGGCGCGGTTCTACCCAGAGGACGACGACTTCCTCGTGGATCGCGAGTGGACCTGCTCCCACTACGAGGTGCCGATCGGGCCGTAGAGTGGCCCCATGGACTTCTCGGAAGCGTTGCGGGAGCTCGGCTTCCACCCCTCCACCGAGCGGGCGCCGCGGGGCGCCGCCGTTTCCACCGCGAAGCCGAACCGGTACACCACGTACACGGTCCAGGCCCTCGAGGACGGCACGGCGCTGTTCACGTGGGAGTTCGCCGTGGGGGACTACCTGGCGACGAGGGGGATCCAGCTCGGCTCGGACGAGACCCTGAACCAGTTCATGTTCCCGAGGGACGACGAGCGCGGCCCACAGGATGCCTCGTGGCTCGTGGCCGCGGTGGAGCATGCGGAGACGGCCCTCCGCAGGCTCCGGTTCGACCGTCCCGACCAGTAGCGATCCGGGGCCACGCCCGCACCTTGACGCTATCATGCGTTTCTCGCATAGTTATGCGCTATGGCGCCGAACCCGATCCGTGTGGCCGTGCTGGGGGCCTCTGGGTCCACCGGGGGCGAGCTGCTGCGGTTGCTCCCGTCCCATCCTTCGGTCGAGATCGCCTCCCTGGGCGCCGGGAAGACCGCCGGCTCCACCCTCGGTGAGGTCCATCCGCATCTGGCCGCCACCGTCCTGGGCGGCTGGACGCTGGAGCCGATCGATGCGGGAGCGGTGGCGGATCGGGTGGACCTCGCGTTCCTCGCGCTGCCACACGGGACCAGCGCCACCCTCGCTCCGACCCTCCTCGAGGCCGGCGTGCGCGTGGTCGACCTGGCCGGCGACTTCCGGCTGCCGGCCGCTGCCTATCCGATCTGGTACGGGTTCGAGCACCCGGCACCGGCCTGGCTCGACAAGGCGGCCTATGGTTTGCCGGAGCTGTTCCCAGAGCAGATCCGGACGGCCCCGCTGGTCGCGAACCCGGGATGCTTCCCCACCGCCGCGGTCCTGGCTCTCGCCCCGCTCCTCGCCGCCACGTTGATCGCGAACGGTCCGATCGTCGTGGACGGCAAGACCGGAGTGTCCGGAGCCGGGAAGAAGGCCGACCAGACCACGATCCACCTGACAACCGAGGAGAGCGTCCGTCCCTACCGCCTGCCACGGCATCAACACACGCCGGAGATCGAGCTGGCCCTCGCCCTGGCCGGATCGGACGGTGTCACGGTCTCGTTCGTACCGCACCTGGTGCCGGCGGTCCGAGGTGTGCTCGTAACGTGCTATGCGCGCGCCGACGCCGGGGTCACGACCGAGGCCTTGACCGACGCCCTGGCACGCGCGTACGAGGACGCGCCGTTCGTCCGGGTCCTGCCGCCGGGCCAGATGGCCGACACGAAGCGGACACGCGGCTCCAACCTCGTCGAGTTGCAGGCCACCGTGGATCCTCGGACCGGGACCGCCGTGGTGATCGGCGCCCTCGACAACCTGGTGAAAGGAGCGGCCGGGCAGGCCATCCAGAACCTGAACCTCATGCACGGCCTCGACCAGACGACCGGCCTGCCGTCGGTGGGGCTCTACCCGTGAGCGTGACGTTCCCCCGCGGGTTCCGGGCCTCCGGCGTGACCGCCGGGATGAAGCCGAGTGGCCGACCCGACCTCGCGCTCCTCGTCGGGGAGGGCGAGTGTGCGGCGGCCGGCCTGTTCACCACGAACGTGTTCGCCGCGGCGCCGGTGCGGCTGTCGCGCTCGCGGGTGGCCGACGGCAGGGCACGGGCCGTGCTGGTGAACAGCGGGCAGGCGAACGCGGGCACGGGATCGATCGGGGATCGGGACGCCGTGGTGTCGACGGCGGCCGCCGCCGAGCTGCTCGGGATCGACGCCGGCTCCGTCCTGGACTGCTCGACGGGCGTGATCGGCGAGCCGCTCCACATGCGGGAGCTGGAGGCCGCGCTGCCGACCCTCGTGGCCGGGCTGTCCCCCCAGGGCGGCGATGCGTTCGCAGCGGCCATCATGACCACGGACACGCGGCCCAAGCAGGCTGCGGCCGAGCGCGGCGGGTACCGGGTCGGCGGTGCGGCCAAGGGCGTCGGGATGATCGCCCCGGACCTCGAGCTGGCGACGATGCTCGCGTTCGTCACCACCGACGCGCCCGTGGCGCCGTCCGAGATCGGCCGTCTGGCGGCCGACGTGTTGGAGCCGAGGTTCGAGGCGCTCACGGTCGACGGCTGTACGAGCACCAACGACACCGTCCTCCTGCTCGCGAGCGGAGCGGCCGGCGGGGACCCGGTCACACCGGGAACCGTCGCGTGGGACCGGCTCCGCGATGCCGTGGACGAGGTGGGCGAGTCGCTCGTCCTGCAGCTCGCCCGCGACGCGGAGGGCGCGAACCACGTCCTGCTGGTCCACGTGACCGGCGCCTCAGAGACCCGCGACGCGCAGGTGGCGGCGAAGGCGATCGCGGACTCGCTGCTCGTGAAGACGGCGGTGTTCGGTGGCGATCCGAATCCCGGCCGGATCTTGCAGGCTCTCGGCTCGAGCGGCGTGGCGTTCCGGCCGGAGGACGTGGAGGTCTGGATCGGGGACGTCCGGGTGATCGCATGCGGCGAGATCCCGGCAGCGTATCGAGAGGGTGGCGAGGATCCGGCGCGAGCCGCGCTGAAGGCGCCCGAGGTCGTGCTGGCCGTTCACCTGGGCGACGGCCCCGGGGAGAGCCGGGCGCTCGGCGTGGACCTGTCGTACGAGTACGTGCGGATCAACGCGGAGTACACGACGTGAGCCGGCTCGAGCTGCCCCCGCAGATCCGCGAGCGCACCGCGGCGAAGGCCCGGACGCTGCTGGAGGCCTTGCCGTTCATGCAGGAGCACTGGGGCAAGGTGATCGTGGTGAAGGTGGGCGGCGCGGCCATGGACATCGCGCCGCTGTCGCGATCGTTCGCGAAGGATCTCGCGCTCCTGCAGCACGTGGGGATCTTGCCCCTCGTCGTGCACGGCGGCGGTCCCCAGGTGACCGAGGTGTCCGGCCGCCTCGGGTTGGAGACCCGGTTCGTGGACGGCCACCGCATCACGGACGAGCAGACGCTCGACGTGGCGAAGATGGTCCTGGCCGGCAAGCTCAACACCGAGGTCGTTGGCACCCTGCAGGCAGGCGGCGTGCCCGCGGTTGGGCTCTCCGGCGTGGACGGCGGCCTCGTCCTGGCCCGGCGGCGGTCCGCACCGGACCTCGGGTTCGTCGGCGAGGTCGTCCGGGTGGACGTCGGCGTGGCCCGCACGCTCATGGATCGCGGGTTCGTTCCGGTGGTCGCCTCGATCGCGGCCGGGAACGATGGCCAGGCCTACAACGTGAACGCGGACGTCGTCGCGGCCGAGCTCGCCGTGGGGCTGTCGGCGGAGAAGCTCGTCTACATGAACGACGTGCCGGGGGTGATCGGGCCCGCCGGCGACCTGCTCTCCGAGCTCGGGGTGCAGGACGCATCGGACCTGCTGGCGGCGGGCGGCGCGGTGGACGGAGGCATGATCCCGAAGCTCGAGAGCGCGGTGCGGGCCCTGAAGGCGGGGGTCTCCCGCGTGCACCTCCTGGACGGCCGGGTCGAGCACGCGCTGGTGCTCGAGCTGTTCACACCCGAGGGTGTCGGGACGATGGTCACGCTCGATGCCCCGCCCACGCAGGCGGACGGTGAGCCGTGAGCGAGCTTCCCGGCGAGGCCTTCGTCATGCCGACGTACGCCCGGTACCCTGTGACGCCGGTCCGCGGCGAGGGCGTCTACGTGGTCGACGCCGAGGGACGCACGTATCTCGACTTCGCGGGAGCGATCGGAGCGCTGAGCCTCGGGCACGGCCATCCGCGCTGGCGCGAGGCGATCCACGCGCAGGTGGACCGGCTCGGGCTGGTCTCGAACCTGTACGCCACCGGGCCGCAGGCCGAGCTCGCCGCGAAGCTCGCCGAGGTGGTCCCGATCCCAGATGCCCGGGTGTTCTTCTCGAACTCCGGCGCCGAGGCGAACGAGGCCGCGCTGAAGCTCGTCCGGAAGTGGGGTCTGCCGCAGGGCCGGTCGCGGATGGTGGCGCTCGAGGGCTCGTTCCATGGGCGGACCGCGGCGACGCTCGCCGCCACCGGCCAGCCGCCGAAGCGCTCTGCCTTCGAGCCGCTGGTGGACTGGTTCGTCCACGTGCCGCCGAACGACCTGGACGCGATGAACCGCGCGATCGGCGACGACACCGCGGCGGTCCTGCTCGAGCCGGTGATGGGGGAGGGTGGGGTGCACCCCCTGGACGGGGCCTACCTGCGAGGGGTTCGGGAGCTCTGCGACGAACGCGGCGCCCTGGTGGTGGCCGACGAGGTCCAGTCGGGGATCGGCCGGTGCGGGGCCTGGCTGGCCGTCTCGGACGCCGGAGTCGTGCCGGACGTGGTGAGCCTGGCGAAGGGGCTCGGCGGCGGGCTGTCGATCGGAGCCACGGTCGCGAGGGCGGAGCTTTCGTTCGGGCCGGGCGACCACGCGTCGACCTTCGGCGGCGGACCGGTAGCATGCGCGGCCGCCCTGGCGGTACTCGAGGTGATCGAGGCCGAGGGGCTGCTGGAGAATGCCCGCGTCCAGGGCGAGCGACTGCGCGCGGCCGTTCGCGATCTCGGCGACCCCGCGGTGGTGGAGGTCCGGGGGCAAGGGCTCCTGAACGGGGTGCAGCTCTCCGGCCCGTTCGCGCACGAGGTGGTGCTCGCGATGCTCGACGAGGGTGTGCTGGCGACCGAGGCCGGACCCGACGTCGTCCGGACGTCGCCGCCGCTCGTGGTCACCGCGTCCGAGGTGGACGAGGCCGTCGGCGCGCTCGGGACCGCGTTGGTACGGGTCGGCGCGGGGGCCTCGACGTGAGCCGGGACGCCGGCGCCACGAAGACGAAGCGGCAACAGGCGATCCTGTCGCTCGTCGCGCGCGAGCGTCTGTCGAGCCAGGAGGAGATCCGAGCTCGCCTGCGGCACTTCGGCCTGCCGGTCACGCAGTCCACGATCTCGCGCGACATCGAGGAGCTCGGCCTGGCGCGGGTGCACGACCACGAGGGCGTGCGGTACGTGGTCCCGGGCGAGGGCGACACGCCGGGGCCGCTGAACCTGCTCCGGCGCGCGATGGAGGAGTTCGCGCTGTCGTTCGTCGCGGCGAACCAGCTCCTGGTGATCCGCACGCCGCCGGGGGCCGCGAACGCCCTGGCTGAGGCGATCGACCGGGCGAACCTCGCCGACGTCGCCGGCACGATCGCCGGCGACAACACGATCCTCGTCGTCCCTCGGGACGGCGTGACCGCCCGTTCGGTGGAGCGGGCGCTCCGTACGACGATGGAGGCGCGGTCCTGAGGCGGAGCGCCGGGGCCGGGAAGGAGACCGAAGGATGAAGCGGGCGGTTCTCGCGTACTCGGGTGGGCTCGACACGTCGGTGTCGACCCGGTGGCTCGGCGAGCAGGGGTACGAGGTGTTCGCCGTCGCGGTCGACGTGGGGCAGCAGGAGGACTTCGAGCGGATCCGCGAGCGCGGCGCTCTGGCCGGGGCGGCTGAGGTGCGGGTCGTGGACGCCGTCGGGCGGTTCGCGGCCGAGTTCCTGGCGCCGGCGATCAAGGCGAACGGGCTCTACGAGGGCAAGTACCCGATGGTCTCGGCTCTTGCCCGGCCCCTCATCGCGGACGAGGTAGTGAAGGTCGCCCGGGAGGTCGGCGCCGAGGTCGTGGCCCACGGCTGCACCGGCAAGGGCAACGATCAGGTGCGGTTCGAGGTTTCGTTCGGGGTGCTCGCGCCGGAGCTGCAGGTCCTGGCTCCCATCCGCGACGACGGGATCCCCCGGGAGAAGGCGATCGCGCTGGCCGGCGAGTGGGGCATCCCCATCGCCGACGTTGCGACCTCGTATTCGATCGATGAGAACCTGTGGGGCCGCACCGCCGAATGCGGGCCGCTCGAGGATCCGTGGGCGGAGCCGCCCGAGGACGCGTTCGCGCGAACCGCTCCGCCCGGTGAGGGCCCGGGAGGGACAGCGGAGATCGTGGTTGCCTTCGAGCGCGGCGTGCCGGTAGGCCTCGATGGCGCGACCCGGCGGCTGCCGGAGTTGATCCGGATGGTCGACGCCCTCGGCGGGCGGTACGGTTTCGGGCGCGTCGACATGATCGAGAACCGCCGGGTCGGCATCAAGTCCCGGGAGTTGTACGAGGTCCCGGGGGCGCTCGCGCTGATCGCGGCGCACCGGGCGCTCGAGGACCTCACGCTCGAGCGCGAGGTCGCCCACTTCAAGCCCGGGATCGAGCAGCGATGGGCGGACCTCGTGTACGACGGGTTGTGGTTCTCGCCGTTGCGGCAGGCGCTCGACGCGTTCGTGCAGACGACCCAGGAGCACGTCACCGGCGAGGTCCGGTTGGAGTTCTCACCGGGAGCCTGCACGGTGGCGGGTCGCCGGTCGGATGCTTCCCTCTACGACATGGGACTCGCGACCTACGGGCCGGAGGATGCCTTCGACCACCGCCACGCGGCTGGATTCGTCAGACTGTGGGGCATGCCGTCGAAGGTGTGGTCGGCCAGGCAGGGCTCGGGATGAGCGTCGCGCCCGGTGGGCCGGGAGCGACCGGGCCCGCCGACCGTCCCGGTACGGGGGGCGAACCCGACGGATCGCCCCTGTGGGGCGGACGGTTCGCCGTGGCCCCTGCGGCGGAGGCTCAGGATCTCGGCCGCAGCTTGGGCTTCGACATCAGGCTCGTTCGCGAGGACGTCGAGGCCGGTGTCGCTCACGTCCACGCCCTCGAGGAGGCGGGACTGCTCGACGAGGGCGAAGGCGACCTGCTCGTCTCGGTGCTCCGCGAGGTCGGCGAGGAGATCGCCTCGGGCGTGTTCGTGTTCCATCCGGCCGACGAGGACGTCCATTCGGCCGTCGAGCGGGGCGTGACCGAGCGTCTCGGCGAGATCGGCGAGAAGCTGCACGCCGGCCGGAGCCGCAACGACCTCGTGGTGACCGATCTTCGCCTGTGGATCCTCGGGAGGGGAGGTGAGATCGTGCGCAGGCTCGAGCGGCTCGTGCGCGCGCTCGTGGCCCACGCGCGGGAGCACGCGGCCACCGTGATGCCGGGGACGACCCACGGACGCCCGGCACAGCCGGTCACGCTCGGCCACCACCTGCTGGCGCACGCCTGGGCCCTCCTGCGGGACCGGGAGCGGTTCGACCAGTGGTCGTCGCGGACGTCGGTCTCGCCCTTGGGGGCCGGCGCGTTGGCGACGTCGTCCCTCCCGCTCGATCCCGTGGTGACCGCCGAGCGCCTCGGGTTCGCGCGGGCCTTCGCGAACTCGCTCGACGCCGTGTCGGACCGGGACTTCGCGCAGGAGTTCCTGGCCGTCTCGACGATCTGCGGCACCCATCTTTCCCGCGTGGCCGCCGACCTGATCCGGTGGAGCGACGAGGCGCTCGGGTGGGCCGAGCTCGACGAGGCCTATTCGACCGGCTCCAGCATGATGCCGCAGAAGCGGAACCCCGACGTCGCGGAGCTCTCGCGGGCGAAGGCGGCCCGGCTGCTCGGCGACTTCACGGCGGTCACCACCATGCTGGCCGGGCTCCCGCTCGGCTACCAGCGCGACCTGCAGGAGGACAAGGAGCCGGTGTTCGACGCCGTCGACACGCTCCGCGCCGTGATCCCGGCCCTGGCCGGGTGTGTGGAGACGATCCGGTTCCGGCCGGAGGCCATGCGACGCGCCGCCGCGGCCGAAGGCCTGTTCGCGACCGACCTCGCGGAGGAGCTCGTGAAGGGCGGCGTGCCGTTCCGAGAAGCCCACCGGCGGGTCGGCGCGCTCCTGAAGGAGCTCGACGCCCAGGGACGCACGCTTCGCGAGCTCGGCGAGGGGGAGTGGCTCCACCACGGCCTGCCCGGTGGCGCGGCGCTGCTCGATCCGGACCGGGCCGTGCGGGTGCGCTCGATGCCCGGCGGTCCGTCCCCCGAGAGCGTCTCTGCCCAAGCCGAAGCCATCGAGGCCGCGATGTCCGCAGACGTTGGACACCGGTGGGCCGCAGAGGAGTAGGCTTCCGCCTTCACCGTGGACGTCGACGACGCGATCCGACCGATCGAGATCGGGGCCGTCAGGGAGCTCCGGCAACGGGTCTTGCGCCCGCACCAGCGGGCCGAGGAGCTCGTCTACCCTGGTGACGATGCCCCCGACAGCCTCCACGCCGGGGCCTTCGAGGGTGACGAGCTCGTGGGGATCGCCACCGTCATCCGGGAGGCGCCCCCGGGCACGACCGACGAGCGAGCCTGGCGGCTCCGGGGGATGGCCACCCTCCCCGAGGTCCGGGGCAAGGGATATGGGGCGGCGCTCCTGCAGCGATGCCTGGATCATGTGGGCAAACATGGGGGCGCCCTCGTCTGGTGCAATGCCCGCGCCACGGCGGTCGAGTTCTACCGCCGTTCCGGGTTCGAGGTCCGCGGTGAAGGCTTCAGCCTGCCGGTGATCGGCCTCCACTTCTTCATGTTGCGATCTCTCGACGGAACCGGGTAACCGGGCCGAGGGTGGTCCATCCGGCGCTCCCGTTCGTACACCCTGCCGAAGGGGGCGTGTCGAACGGTTCCGTAGGAGGTGATCCGGATGACGCTTGGATCCATGGGACGCAGGTATCTCTCCGTGCTCGCGGTCGTGGCCGCCGGCGCCCTGCTGCTCGCGGCCTGCAGCAACGGGAGCTCGACGACGCCTTCGAAGAGCGGCGGTGGCGGGCAGGGGCTTACGCTCGGCACCGACTCGGTCAACGGCATCGGGACGGTGCTCGACACCTCGAAAGGGCTCACGCTGTACTACAACACGCGCGAGGCCGGAGGGAAGATCGTGTGCACCGGGTCGTGTGCGAGCGTGTGGCCGCCGATGCTGGTGAACGGTTCGACCCCCGCCGTTCCGGCCGGGGTCACGGGCACGTTCGGCACCGTCGGGCGTCCCGATGGGACCACCCAGCTCACGTTCGGCGGCTTCCCCCTGTACACGTACGCTGGGGATAGCGCCCCCGGACAGGCGACCGGCCAAGGGCTGCAGGGCATCTGGTTCGCGGCCATGGCATCCGGCGTGCAGGCCGGCATGGGCACGAACGATGGTGGCGGCTCCGGCACGAGCGGTGGCTACGGGTACTGAGCGGCGTCGCACCGACGGCGCCGCCGGGTAGCCTGTCGATCTTGCCGACGGCCGGAGGTGTTCAGAGATGAGCGACGGATTCGACCGTAGCATCCGCGTGGTCAAAGCCGACCGGCACCAGGACCTTCACTGGGACGAGGTCGAGCGCGCCGAGGGCGACACGAACCCTCCTGGGGAGGAGGTCGTCGTGTTCCGCTCCGGCGACGCGAGGTTCAGCTTCGGCGTGTGGCAGCGCGTGCCCGAGGAGGGACCCATGGAGCCTCCGTACCACGAGATCGCCGTGCTCATCGAGGGCGAGGTGGAGTTGACCGAGCAGGATGGAACCGTGCACCACGTGGGTCCCGGCGACATCCTCATCACGCCCAAGGGCTCGAAGGCCACTTGGAAGGCGCTCTCGCCGGTGAAGAAGTTCTGGGCGGTCTACGAGGAGCCGTGAGCCGGCCTCCACCACGGCCTATGTCTGCTGCAGCTTTCCGGATCCGTCCGGTAGGCTCGTCGGCATGAGGTTCGCCACCGCGATGGTGCTGTTCGCGCACCCCGACGACGCCGAGTACATGTGCGGGGGCACGGTCGCCCTCTGGGCTCGGGAGGGCACCGAGGTCCACTACGTGTGCATCACCGACGGCTCCGCCGGCAACAACGAGCCGGGCGCCGTGCGAGCGGATATCTCGAGGGTCCGCAAGGCCGAGCAACGGGCCGCCGCCGAGGTGCTCGGCGTGAAGTCGGTGACGTTCCTGGACTTCCCCGACGGCATGCTCGAGGTGACCCTGGAGGCGCGGAAGGCGGTCACGCGCGAGGTCCGGCGGATCCGTCCGGAGGTGCTCGTCGCGCCCGATCCTTCTCGCCTGTGGTCGAGCACCCGGAGCTACATCAACCACTCGGACCATCGTGCCGCGGGCGAGCTGGCCTTGTGCGCCGTCATGCCAGACGCGCCGTCCCGCCCGCAGTTCCCCGAGTTGCTCGAAGAGGGCTGCGAGCCGTTCGAGATCCCGAACCTTTGGCTCGGGGCGGAAGAGCCCGATACCTTCATCGACATCGCGAAGACCATCGACGTGAAGCTGGAGGCCCTGACCCGCCATCGCTCGCAGCAAGGTGAAGCATCGGCGCCGTGGGTCCGCCAGCGAGGGCGTCAGCTGGGGGAGGCCGGCGGTGTCGAGTACGCGGAGGGGTTCCGTACGTTCGCCCTGAAGGAAGAGGAAGAGTGATGGAAGACCCGCTCGACCGCGAGGGAAGCGACGCGGAGGAGCCCGAGCCGCTCCGCCTCGAACCCGAAGAGGAGGAGAACGTCCGGGCCGACCTCGAGGACCTGGACGGGATGCGCGAGGTCTTCGGCCAGCAGGGCGTGAAGGGCGTCGTGATCGCCTGCCCCGACTGCGGCGAGAACCACTTCTACGAGTGGGAGCTCCTCAAGGAGAACCTCGAGCACATGCTCCAGACGGGTGAACCTCGGATGCACGAGCCGGCGTTCGAGGTCCGCGAGGACGAGTACATCCAGTGGGACTACGGCAAGGGGTACATCGACGCCCTCGGCGACACCGGCCTCGAGCCCGACCGGCGGATCTCCGTGACGCGCTGTCCGTGGTGCACCACGCCGTGCGAGGACCACTTCCAGTACTGCCCGAAGTGCGGCCGGGCGCTCGCCGCCCTGCGGATCTACAAGGAGCTCGTGGAGCGCGGCATGAACGAGCGGGACGTTCGCTCGCTCCTGGTCCGCGCCGGCTTCGAGCCCTTCTGAAGATCCTCGCGCGCCCGTGGCAGCCTTGCAGACTTGAGCCGAACGCTCGGCGATGGTACGTAGGGCCCGTGGACGTCGACGCCAAGCCCACCCCCGATCCGTCGGAGGACGCAGCCCCGCCCGACGCGAAGGCCGGTGTCTCCCCCCGCCGCAGCGACCGGTGGACGGCCGGCGCCGGCGCTCCCGGGAACCCATGGGCTTGGATCTCGGTGACGTTCGCCTTGCTCGGGATGGTCGCGGCGGCGGTGGTCGCGGCGGCAACGGCCGGAACGGCCCCGCTCGACCGGCTGCCCGACCGTGCCGCCTACGTGCTGTTCGGCTCGATCCCCTCGCTCGGTGTCCTGGCGCTGGTGATCGGTCTGGCCGGCCGGAACGGATCTCGCCTTCGCTGGATGGCGTGGATCGGTCTCGTGCTCGGAGCCATCCTCACCGTTGGGGCCGTCGCCGTGACCGTGGTCCTGATCGCGGCCCTGCGAACGTTGGGCTGAGCCGTCCGGAGAACTCAGCCCTTCCTCCGGCGGGCCGTCGCCGGACGCGACCGCCCGCCTGCCGGCAGCTCGAGCACGCACTCCTCCGGCAGCTTGTCGTCGCGGAGGCCTTCGAACGACGGCGCCCGCATCTTCGTCGTGCTCTTCGTCATCTCGAGGTACTCCACCACGCACACGAGTCTGGGCTCGACGAACGTCGCCCCCTTGACCGCGGCCAGCTCCGGGTCGCCCGACGCGGGGGAGTCGCGGACGAGCGGCTTCAGCTGTTCCATCAGCCGGCCGAGCGTCTGCCGGGTGAACCCCGTGCCGACCTGGCCCACCCACCGGAGGGTCTCGCCCACGTAGGCGCCAACGAGCAGCGCGCCGAACGTGCCGGCACGCCCACCCTGCCCCGGCGTCCATCCGAGGATCACGCAGTCCTGCGTGTTCGTGAGCTTGATCTTCCGCCAGTCCGGGGTTCGGCGGCCGGGGTGGTAGCGGGATCCCTTCCGTTTCGCCACCACGCCCTCGAGGCCGAGGGTCCGAGCGGCCTCCACAAGCCGTTCCCCTTCGCCATCGACGAACGTGACGAGGTGCAGCCGTTGATCCTCCTCGACCACCGCCTCGAGCAGCTCGCGCCGCAGTTCGAGCGGCTGCTCGGTGAGGTCGCGGCCGTCGAGCCAGAGCAGGTCGAACGCCACCAGGGCAACGGGGATCTGTTTCGCGATCCGTTTGATCTCGCGCTCGTTCGACAGGTTCATGCGCTGCTGGAGCGTCTCGAACGAGTTCTTGCCGTCCTCGTCGAAGGCCACGATCTCGCCATCGAGCACGGCGTTCACCTGGTTCACGAGCTCGTGGACCATGTGCAGCTCGGGGTACTGAGGGGTGACGTCTCTCCCGGTTCGCGTGACCAGGCGGGTCAGGTCCGTCGAAAGGTACGCCAGACACCGGATCCCGTCGAGCTTCGGCTCGAACCGCCACGTCGGGTCGTCGAACGGCTGGTGGCCCCCTTCGGCCAGCATCGGCTGGAACGTCGGCGGTGTGGCAACGAGCGGCGCGTCCTGGTGGCTGGCCAGGAACACGAGCCAGTCGGTCCGGGTCCTCACGAGGTGGTACTCGAGACCGGGGTACCGGCGTCCGTGGAACCGGAAGCTCACCTTCTTCTCGGTCCACTCGAGCGGCTCGTACGTGCCGTCGTCGAAGATCCGGACCTCGCCTGCGCCGTAGTGCCCCTCTGGGATCGTGCCCTCGAACCCGCCGTACTCGAGCGGGTGATCCTCCGTCCGGACGGCCAGGCGTTTGTCGCCTGGCTGGACCGGCAGGCCGCGCGGGACCGCCCACGAGGGCAGCGCGCCGTCTCGCTCGAGCCGGAGGTCGTAGTGGAGGCGTGTGGCCCGGTGCTTCTGGATCACGAACGAGTTCCCGGTGCCGGCCGCCGTTCCCGGTGCCGGCTCGGGTGTGCCTCCGAAGTCACGCTTGCGCAGGTACTCGGTGAGGTTCGGGTCCTTCGAGGCCGCGACGATCTGCTCGGAGGTCCTCGGTGCCGATGCGACCTCCGGCTCGATGGGGAGCCCGAACGCCTCCAGCGCGGGGGTGAGGTCCTGCGGCCGGGTCCGAACGCCTTCGAACAGGTCGCCGACCTTGCGGGATCGCTTCCACACCGTCTCGATCGTGAAGTCCTGTGGCGTGACACCGCGCTCGACCTCGTCCCACGTGAGCGGGGTCGACACGGTGGCGCCGGGCTCCGGTCGCAGCGAGTACACCGCCGCGATGTTCGCGCCCGAGCGGTTCATGTTGTGATCGATGAAGACCTTGCCCGCCCGGCGGGAGATCTGCCACGCCATCGTCACGCGCTCGCGGTCGGCCCGCTCGATCGTCCGGCCGACGGCGCCGACGAGGTCGCGAACCTGCTGGTAGCTGTACCCGGGTTCGAGCGGGACGAAGATCTGCACTCCCGTCGCCCCGCTCGTCTTCGGGTAACCCACGAGGCCGAGCGCATCTAGTGCCGCCTTCACGTGCAGGGCGACCGCCAGGACGTCCTCGAACGTGATCGGTTCGAACGGGTCGAGATCGAAGAACAGGTAGTCGGGGGAGTCCACCGTTCGGCACCGCGAGTGCAGCGGATGGAACTCGATACAGCCGAGGTTCGCCACGAACAGCAGGCCGGCGATGTCCTCGACCATGAGGTAGTCGATCACCCCGTCCTTGCTGTCCTCGGACAGGACCTGACAGCGGGGGAGCCAGTCGGGGGTGTGCGAAGGTGCGCTCTTCTCGTAGAAGAACTCGCCGGCGATGCCGTTCGGCATCCGCTTCATCGTGAGCGGTCGCCCGGCCAGATGCGGCAGGATCAACTGGGCGACGTTGAAGTAGTAGGCGACGAGGTCGCCCTTCGTGTAGTCCTCCTCGGGCCAGAACACCTTGTCGAGGTTCGACAGGCGGAGCTCCCGGCCGTCCACCTCCAGCCACCATGCGTCCCCATCCCCCTTCTCGGCGAGCAGGGAGTTCGGGAACGCGACCGTGAACGCCGGTCGCTGCGCTCGCTTCTTCGTCGCCATCTCGCCCCGATGGTAGACCGGAGGCGGGCAACGGCTAGGATAGGACCTTCCCATGACGGGTAGACCCACCCGGGAGGTCACGCCATGCCACCAAGAGCGATGTGGAAAGGGGCCATCTCCTTCGGCCTGGTCACGATCCCGGTCGCCGTGTTCCCGGCCACCGAGGAGAAGTCCCTGCGCTTCAACCAGCTCCACGACGAGGACATGGGGCGGATCCGGTACAAGCGCGTGTGCGAGAAGGACGGCGAGGAGGTCCCCTTCGAGCACATCGTCAAGGGCTACGAGATCGAGAAGGACCGGTACGTGATCCTCACCGACGAGGACTTCGACGCGGTGCCGGTGGAGTCCAGCCGCGCGATCGACATCCAGCAGTTCGTCGACCTCGACGAGATCGACCCGGTGCTGTTCAAGAAGAGCTACTACCTCGTGCCCGACGAGACCGGCGCGAAGGCCTACGCGCTCCTGCGCGAGGCGATGAGCGAGGACGGTCGCGTCGGCATCGCGAAGGTCAGCTTCCGCGACAAGGAGCACCTGGCTGCGCTTCGTTTCAAGGACGACGCGTTCGTGCTCGAGACGATGTACTGGCCCGACGAGATCCGCGAGGCGGACTTCGGCGGCGTCGACGTGCGCGCGGAGGTCCGTGACCAGGAGCTCGCGATGGCGCGCCAGCTGATCGAATCGCTCACCGCGGACTGGGACCCCGAGGCGTTCACCGACGAGTACCGCGAGGCGCTGCTGCGGATCGTCGAGGCGAAGCTGAACGGCGAGGAGATCGAGGTCGTCGAGCCCGAGCCCACCGCGAAGGTCGTCGACCTGATGGCCGCGCTGAAGGCGAGCGTCGACGCCGCGAAGAAGAAGCCGAGCGGTGACGGGGAAGCGGAGAAGCCTGCGCGCAAGCCCGCGGCGAAGAAACCGGCGGCGAAGAAGACGGCCGCCCGCAA
>DASWAT010000082.1:0-2438 GCA_036390995.1 Actinomycetota bacterium
ACCGTCGTCGTCTTGCCGGCTCCGTTCGGCCCGAGCAGCCCGAACACCGTCCCGCGCGCCACGTCCAGGTCGATGCCGTCCACGGCGTTCACGTTGCCGAGCCGTTTGTGGAGTCCCTCCACCACGATCGCGTCGTCCATAGCGCGCTACCCTCCCACAGGTGGTTGAGTTACGTCAAGTATCGATGTGCGTGAAAGGTCAAGAAATTGAAATATCTGCCTCCTCCGGGTACCCTACCGGTGCCAGATGAACGACGAGGGACGGGCCCGCAGGCACCAGTTGGCCACGGATGCGTGGCGCAGGATGGCCCGGTTCGCGTTCACGAAGTTCCAGGGCAGCGAGCATGCCCAACTCCTGCGCGAGCTGGGGCTCACCCCAGGGCACGTGAAGGCGCTCGCGGTCCTGGACCCCGACCAACCCGAGCCGATGCGCGCGATGGCGGATTCGCTCGCCTGCGACGCCTCGATGGTGACGTGGCTGGTCGATCGGCTGGAGGAGCGCGGTCTGGTCGAGCGCCGTGCGTCGTCCACCGACCGCCGGGTTAAGACAGTGGTCCTCACCCAGCGGGGGATCGAGCTCCGCGAGCGGCTGTCGCGTGCCATGTTCGAGCCGCCGGCAGAGCTGCTGACCCTCGACCTCGAGTCGCTCGAGGCGCTCTGTCGCGAGCTGGAGAAGCTCCCGCTCCCGGAGCACCCGTTCTGGCCGGGCCCCCGCCCGGCGGCGGCGCGAACGGGGCCGGCCTAGGGCCCCATCCACCCTCATGTCGCCGGCGGGATGTTCTGGTTCAGCCGGAACATGTTGGCCGGGTCGTATCGACGCTTGACCTCGACGAGCCGGTCCCACGTCGATCCCGGGTAGGCCGCGCGGATCCGCCCATCGTCCTCCTCGCCCAGGAAGTTCACGTAGGCGCCGGCGTCTTCCTGGCGGAGCGCCGCGGCGAATTCGCCGACCCAGACCTCGCGCGCGGCCTTGTCCTGCAGACCCTCGTAGAACGAGGCGACGTTGACCATGATGCGGCTCGCGCGATGGGCGAAGGCCGTCGCCTCGACCGGCACGCGCGCCATGGCCCCGCCCAGCACGCGCAGCTGCGCCACCCGCACGGCGGCGTCGGACGCCTCCAGGCGCTCGAGGATCGTCTCCGCGACGGCACGGTCGATGTGGTCGACGAACATCGTGCGGGCCACCGCGGTGGGGTGGTAGCCCTCCTCCTCGGGTGGGTAGAGCTCGGGATACGGCATCGGCCGGAGCATGTCCGTCAGCGGCTCCGCGAGCGAGCGGAACGGCGCGAGCGCACGCTCACCCGCCTCGGTCGGGCCCGCGTACGCCATCAGGGCCATGACCACGAGCTTCCCGTGATGCTCCGCTGGCACGAACGGCATCGGCGGCGCCGGCATGACGTTGGCGATGGTCGACAGCTCCTCGGGTGCGGCGTCCGCGAGGGCGACGAACCCGGCGACGACCTCGGGGGTCGCCGGGAGCAGCAGCATGCCGCCCACGACCGTGTCGACCTGGTGGAGCCGGAAGCGGAGACGCGTGGCCACGCCGAAGTTGCCGCCGCCGCCGCGGATCGCCCAGAACAGGTCGGGGTGGCTCTGGGCGTCGACGTGCAGGAGCTCCCCGTCCGCCGTCACCACCTCGGCCGCGAGCAGGGAGTCGATCGTGAGACCGTGCTTGCGGACGAGGTACCCCACGCCGCCGCCCAGCGTGATCCCGCCGATCCCGACCGAGCCGGTGTCGCCGAACCCGGTCGCAAGACCGTGCGCTCCGGTCGCCGCCGTGTACTCGCCTGCGGTCAGCCCGGTCTCGGCCCACGCGGTGCGCGCGCCGACGTCGATCTCCAGGGCTTTCATGTCGGCGAGGTCGAGCACGATGCCGCCCTCGGTCGTGCCATGGCCGGCGCCGCTGTGTCCGCCGCTCCGGATGGCGAGCTCGAACCCCATCTCGCGCACGAGCCTCACCACCCGCTGGACGTCGCTCGCCCCGGCCGGCCGGACGATCGCCGCGGGCCGGCGGTCGAACCCTCCATAGAAGACGGCGCGAGCCTCGTCGTACGCGGGGTCGTCGGGCGCGATCACGCGACCGCTGACGACGGATCGCAGCCCCGGTACGTCGAGGGTGGCGGTGTCGGTGGTACCCACGAGCGGCTCCTCTCCGGTGGTGTTCATCTGCATCTGGTTGGACCCGGGATCGGACCGGGACTCATCGGTCGATGACAACCGGACCCCGGGCGGGGTCCTTCCCCGCCGCAAGAAGACGCAACCTGGCGGATGGGGAGCGCCCTCGGTCCCGCTCGGCTCGGGTCGACCGACCTATGCCGGTTCCGCCTCCGGACGGCTACCGTTGGCTGGGAGAGGGTGTGGATGATCCCTCATACGTTGCACGAGCAGCACGAGGAGTTCATCCGGCGGGCCGACGACATCCGCCGGGTGGCCGACGTG